>NZ_RJTZ01000090.1:0-13467 GCF_024343515.1 Aquitalea sp. S1-19
AGCGTGGTCTGGCTCGCGCGAGCTTGCCGGCCAAGGTACCTGCGCGTAGGTGGGTGTAGCGCATCAACATGCTCAGCGTCTTGTGCCCGGTAATACTCGTCACTTCCATCACCTCCAGCCCGTCTTCGAACAGCTGACTGGTCGCTTCATGCCGGGTGTCGTGAAAGCGCAAATCTTCAATGCCAAGACGGTCGCAAGCACGGCGGAAAGCACGCGTGATCGAGTCCGGTTCAACATCAAAAATCAGCTCACCACTGCGCGGTAAGGCTTCGAGCAATTCAACTGCACGCGGCGACAACGGTACAACGCGCGAGCTGCCGTTCTTCGACATCCGGATCTTGAGTGCCGGAATCGCCGGCTTGTAATCCTACCAGCGCAAGGCACACAGCTCACCACGGCGCATGCCGGTTTCTATCGCCAGTTGCAGGATGGCCTGCAAAATTTCGGAGTCGGTTTCATCGAGGATACGTTGCAGCTCATCCCCTTCGAAGCGCCGATCGCGTGATTTCCCCACTGCGGGCTTACGGATATCGTCGCACGGATTGGAAAGGCGCTCGTAACCCCATTCTTTACGCGCAACGGTATACAGATGACTCAACACCGCCAGATACAAGCGCACCGTGTTACCCGACAAACCGTCTGCCAACACGCGATCGCGAAACAGGGCGAGATCACGGCCGCGCAGTTCGGTGATGTCGAGCGCCGCGAACGACTCCAGTTGCAGGCGCTTGATGCGACTCAGTTCTTGCCGAGCGCCTTTTTTCTGACTGCTCACCTCTTCGCCGTAGCGTGTCAGCGCAGCCCCAACCGACAATTCAGGGCGAGCCGTCGGCGCATAAGGACTGCGATCGAACTCGGACTCGACTTGCTGCGCCCAGCGCGTAGCCTGGTCTTTTCGGGGGAAATTTTTAGATAAGAGCGGATAACCTTTGCGACGGATACGAACCTGCCAGCTGTTACCACGTTTTCTGATGCTTGCCATGTGAACTCCAAATCGAATGTTGAAGTCACGTGTAGCGAGCGGTTTTATACCACTGCTCGACAGCCCACTGTGCAGTCAGTGGGCCAAAATTGGGCCAAAACGCAAAAAGGACCTAGTCGAAAAACGACTAAGTCCTTGTAATGCTTGGCTCCCCGAGCAGGGCTCGAACCTGCGACCTGCGGATTAACAGGGCATTCAGGATGCGCTCCAACTCATTGACTCAAAAGGTTTTTCTTGCAAATACAAAAACTTATACGCGCAACAACCCGCAAGCAATACGAGCCTAACGCAAGCATTAGACTAGCGTGAGGAGCAGATTGGGGCAAGCTTGCTGTCGGAATCATCGTGTCGACGCTTGAAGTCTAAGCTCATGAGCACCGTCTCCTGTTTGGCCGAAGCAGCCACTCGTGGTTGGATCAAGAATGGCTGTTTTCAATCAGAAAACAGCCATTGACGTATTTAGCAAATCTTGGCCGGCTCAGATCAATACTACCCTATAGAACCATGGCATAATTACCGTTTGTCGTTAATTCTTGGCTGTTATGTATGCCCACCTTGGAAAGCAAACCGCCAGTGATTGCTTTATTGGCCACGTTGCCGGCGCGCCGAGTGCTGTTGCAGCGCGCACTCTCAACTGTTGTTACCCAAACAGCTTTACCCGATGCTGTGGTGATTGTCTCTGACGGAGAGTTGCAAATTGATGCTTCCCTAGATCTAGAGGACAGCTCTCTACCTTTGCATTGTCTTACCAATCATTTAGCTAAAGGGGCGGCCAATACGTGGAATACCGGTATCGCCTATATCGCAGCTTCTTGGCCGGATTGCTACGTGGCCATATTAGACGATGACGATGAGTGGGATGCAGATCACTTGGCGACCTGCCTGACAACGGCGCTACAACATTCCTGGCCAGATGTGGTGCTATCTGGCTTACGCATGATTCGCGACGGGATAGAACTACCAAGGGAGCCGATCAAACATGCCAGCGTACATGACTTTCTGGCAGGCAACCCAGGTTGGCAGGGCTCGAACACGTTTATCTGTCTTGGCACCCTGATGCGAGCAGGTGGTTATACCTCTGGCCTTCATAGCTGTAATGACCGTGACTTGGCGATACGGGTGCTGAGTCTGTCTCAGGTGGGCGTTGCCTATACCGGACGGCATTCAGCGAGCTGGCATCTGGACAGCGGACGGGAGACGCTTTCGAGCCCGAATAGCCAAAGCAAGCTGGTCGGGTTGGCCCATTTTTACCACTTACACGGACAGCGCATGGAGGCAGAGATCCGTCAGCAGTTTTTTGCCCGCTCCCACCAATTGTTTGGCTGGACTCAAGAGCAGATCCTGCAACGCGCTAGAGTGTGGGAACATGCATAAATCCGCTCCACGTACCACACAAACCGTACTTTCCCCTCGCTTTCTTAAGTTGCAAGCACCGCTGAGTGACGAAGCTCAACAAGCCACAGTCGTGATTGGTATCTGTGTACGCAATCAGGCCAAGCACTTACCTGTGGCACTGGCTTCAGCGATGTCGCAACAAGTGATGCGGCAAGGCATGGGTGTGGTGGTAATTTTGGATGATGCCTCGGATGATGAATGGCAGGCCTCGGTAAAGAACTGGCTACACCATCCACGAGTGGTGGTTGTTAACGGCTTGTGTGGAAGTGCTGCGCGGGCGCGTAATGCGCTACTGGACTGGGTGGATGCCGAGTTGCCTTCGGCATGCTGGGTAGCACGACTAGATGCCGACGACCTGTTGGTCGACCACTGCGCCGTGGCTGCATTGATCCAGGCCGGTGAGGCGGCGAATGCCCGCTATGTGTTGGGTAGTAACCATCTATCTGTCAGCGGCCAACGCCTGCCTGTCAGTAATATTGCCGACCCGGCAGTATTACAGCATCGCCCCCGTTTGCTTGCATTCATCGAAGCATTCTGTCTGCACGAGCAACAACAGGAGCTACCATCATGCAACCTGCTGCTACGCACGCAAAGCGGCATTCGCTACCCCGATGTAACCAGTGCCGAAGACCACTGGCTAGTGGCTGAGCTACTGATGTTGCAAACCAATGATGGGATTGTCGTATCCTCGCCGGTGTATGCCGAATACTCGCTGGGTGGTTTTGTTACCGAACAAAACCGGCGCTCGACGCAATGGTACAGACAGCGCCAACTGCTCGCTTCGGCAGCCAAAAACTGGCAGGCTATTCTTGAACAGCCGGTTACGTTGCTGGGCGTCGGGCAGGAAGGTATCGTCTGGCGCGAACAGGAACAGGTTTGTAAACAGTTCTACCCGGCTGCGATGGATGACAATACCGCCGAGCAAATACAGCAGCTGATAGCCAATACCCAAGGCCCGGTGCCCGCTGCTGTATGGCACAAACAGCACGACGGCTGCTGGTCTTGTTGCTACCTCTGGTTTGATAGCACACCACTGCCCACTACCTTGCCGGCGGAAACGGTCCGCCACTTCCTGCAACAGTTGCACCATGCCGGCTACGTCACCAGCAATATCAAACGCAGCAACCTGAGGTTGGCTGACGGTCAGTTGGTGTATATCGACATCGGTAAGGACATCGCGCCATTTACCCCATCACGCTTTCTGGATACGGCTGCCCGCCTATACGGGATTGGGATACTGGGTTGGTCAGATTACGAACTGGCAAGACGACCAACCACTTTGCGCCAACACGAAACACTGGCCAGCCTGCATGGGTTTACCGATTTCTACCGCGAGCTGGTAGAAAGCCTGTTCCCGCACTGTGTCCAGCTGGATCATACTGAACAGAGTCCCTTGCGTATCGAGCAACAAGTCACGCTGCTGATCAAGTGCTGCGCTCAGGATTCCGAATTTCTAGCCGAGCAGGTGCGCCATATTGTTAGCCAGCTGACCTATCCGATAGCGTTTGCCAGTACGGTGCTATTGATCGATCCTTACACCGGCCCCTTTCTGCGTCAGTTCACACACGGCGACCTTGTTAGGGTGCAGGCCATTACCCGTATGCTGCTAGAGGAAGGGACAATAGACGAAGTGTGGCAGGCCCCCACAGCCGAGGCCGACATCAGGGCTACCTACCACCAGTGGTTTGGCCGCGACGATATTGCTACCAGCCACACTAGTATCTGCGCGCCGCTGTTCTCTCAGTTGTGGGCATTCGACCGGGTTCGCACCCCGTACGTACTGCAGTGCGATTCAGACACTCTGGTTGGGCGGCGCGATCTGACGCACGACTTTCTGGCCGATATGTTGGCAGCACTGAGCCCGGACGATGTCGTGTCGGTGGGCTTTAACATCCCGCAATCGCAATCCACGTTCAAACCATACCAAGGCATGCCGGGGCAGTTCCCCCCTGAAGTTCGCTGCGGCTTGTTGCACTTGTCACGTCTACGTAGATTGTGCCCACTACCTAATGGTATGCAGGACGGTCGCTTTACCCTGATGTGGCATCGCAGCGTACAACAGGCGCAAGCAGTACACGGCAGCCGGTCGCTGCGTGGAGGGGACCGGCGCAGCTTTTATCTGCACCCGCAAAACAGCGATAAATCGCACCCGGATTTCTCCATCTGGCGCGACCTGATCGCGCAGGGCCAGGAACCGCTAGCACAGCAAGACAAATGGGACTTGTTGCCGGAAGCCGATTGGCGCTACCCACCGAGGCACGAAGCCTTGGTGTTTCTGCTCAAGGGACGCTGCACCAGCATCGGCAAGCTGCGCCGCTGTTTTGCGTCACTGGCCATGCAGCACGACCAGCGTTTTGGTCTGATCGTTATCGACGATGCCAGCGCGGCAAACGAAAGCTGGATGTTGCCCCACTTGCTGGGCACACTGCTCGAACGAACCACGCTGATTCGTCGCAGTCGGCGACATGGATATATACCCAATTTTCTTACTGCCGTGACCGATATTTGTACACAGTCAGATACCCTGGTTGTCACGCTGGATCTAGACGACGCTCTGATGTCGCCGGAGGTCGTCGGTCGCCTGTATCAGGCCATAGCAGATGGTGTCGATCTAGTGCATGGTGTGATGTTCCGTCCAGACAAGCCGCTGCAGCTTTACCAACCGGATTACCAAGCGCCACGCCGCAAGGGCGGTGGTAATGTGTGGACCCACCTACGTGGCTTTCGCAAGCGGCTGTTCGATGCACTACCAGTGCATTACCTGCAATACCAAGGGGAGTGGGTGGGAGACGTGGCTGACTACGCAGTGATGCTGCCATTGACGGAACTGGCGCAGCAGCCATGGTTTATCGATGATCTATTCTGCTACTACCACCAGCGCGAACCTTACTCTGCATCGCGTAAGACAAAACAAAAGGCGATCCTGGATGGACTTCTCAGTCTACCGCCAGCAGATGTTGCTGAGCCTGCATCAGACGTAGCATCAAGGTATCAATGAATGGAGAAATGTCGTTACGGTACAGCCACCAGTTGGGGGTGGTCTGCTGCTGGCGTGCCAAGAAAAAAAAGCTTTCAAACGCCTGCAGGGGGCAAGCCTCATCAGCCTGACGCCAAGCCATTGCAGGTAGCGCGGCTAATTCTTGTAGAGTGCTGATGTCTGACTTTTCCGGTCTGCCCGCGTGCGTGACAAACCATTCCTGCAATCTAGGATACGAAATAGCGATGTCCTGATCCGTTTCGGCAGGCTCTGTCGGTAAGTACAGTTGTGGCCAGTTCAGTAATGTCCGCCTATCACGCAACAACTGCCATGCCAAGCATCGCTCGCCCAACCAGTTGTGGAAGGCGGCCGCCAGTGGTTGTCGTATCGGCATGGTGTTCACACGCAGCAGGCTGGGGCGCAAAGGCATCTGGAATAGCTGCAACCCTACCCCCATGTCGGCCAGCGCAAATACGGCCGTAAGACCCGCCGATGGCAGGCAGCCTAGTTGACCGCAGAGTACCTCTGAGGTGGCATCCAGCTTGTATTGTAGTTGCTCGCAGTCATAGGCAGACAGATAACGACTGCTGACCACAAGGGGCAAACTATTCGCTGCTGCTCCAGCCAATTTGCGGTTATTGATACGGATCTCACCAACTCGCAACGGCTTGTCGCTCGACTGGTTGAATGCGACAAAAGGGACGTTTTTATCCGTTGGGGGAGGCACCCCAGGGCCATTGCCCACCACATGCAACCATAAATTATGCGCCACAGTTCGTTACGCCCCATGAACACATACAGTCCAGCCACCTGCTCCTTATCGTGATTGCTAGCATAGCAGGATGGCCAAAATGGGCCAATCGTTGTCTGGCTTCTAACACGCTACTTGCGAACACCCATCGCCAAGGCTAAACGGTTGTGCTGAACAAAAAGTGTAAACATTGGCTGCATGGCAGCTGTCAAGCTACTCTCACCAACCTTGGTAGCCGAAAATGTACATAAATCCTAATTTAGATGCCATTTTGTTTACACTGTTGTAAGTTTCCCGCCAACCCACCAAGTGTCAAATTTCTGTTCGATTCGTTAGAGGCGACTAGTGTATAGCACACTATGCGGCCCAGTTGGGCGGCAAAATGCGACTAGGGAAAGTGAAACTCTGGTCGTGTAATTTAGCTATCGTAGCGAGCATCCAAAAAATCCCTGAAGCTTAGTTCACTAGTGACTAACTTATCCTTCATCTGCTGTGCGCCCTCCACTGAAGGAAGGCCTTCTACCGAAATAGTGCAATTTATCTCCAGTCGCACGAGAAGTATATTTATCTGAGAGATGATATGGGTTCGAAAGATACGTTTAGCTTTTTCTGCTGTTGCACTGCGGTACAAGCTGTAAAACTCCGTTGTTTGTTCAGTTGAAAAGTCACGGCGATTCCATCCCCATGCGTGTGCGACTTTGTAGAGGAAAATACTATTTAACCGTACATACTCCTTGATGTCGAAGTTGCGAGGCCTTTTTTCAAACCAACCGTCAGTAGACATGAAAGCTGGCCCTAAATCGCCAAACTTTTGCAGACTTGATAGCAAGCGTAGGTAGCCACGGCGCCCCCCTAATTCGTGGGGAACATCTATATGCCACAACGTAGAACGTGGAGCCCAACGCAATGCGGCACTTTTCCAAAATTGCCGGTCTTCTCGAGAGAGATATTGGACTGCAAAACCCATGAGCCGGAAGAGCCTCTTTGTCGGAACTTTATGAAAAAATGTAGCTCCGTCATCTAGCGGGATAAGCTCAAACTGAGCACGCCCCTCCCATACGATTCTCTTTGCGATAGTGTCAACGGCATTACTTAATTTTTCTTCGGGAGAGTAGCCTGCATACTCAGAAAGGTTATCCAACACTTTCAAAACTTTCTGCTGCTCAGCCTCTGTTCCGTTTAGCCGAACCGAAAAATTATTTTCCCGGCCATATCGGAATGGCATTGGGCGTGAAACATCCTCTACGAACATGTAAATGTTCGGAACAGCTATTTTTTCAGATTGACTTAAACTCGGAAGAAACCGGACTAGTCGGGGTGCCCATTTAAGCTGTGGCTTTCCTGATATCATGCGTGTTCAACCTCGTCCGAATAAAAATAAGAATCACATTCTTGGTCGCCAAGTTCATCTGCAAGACCACTTCGCCTAAAACTCTTCCGTAAACTTTCCGAACCATTTTTCCGAACCAAATAGAGTGCGACAAACATGTCAATTCCACCGTGGCCGAGGGCGTTAGTATGTGATGCAATGATGCGGACCAAGTGGCTTGGATGTACTACCTCCATTTTATTGGCCATGTGCCAGGCATCACTAATAACTGGCCTGCGTGGGAGTTGCGCAAATTTATTTTCAACCCGCTGTTGCCACTTTATTCTCAATATATCGCGTGGTTTTGCGCCCAAACCGGATTCAACGAAATTTACCAACTCGACAATAGCCTCAGTTTTTCGGTCGTCGGTAAGGTATCGGTTCCATGCTGAACACACTATGCTCCATAAGGCTTTATTTCCATGAAGCTCGGAAAAAAGTAATGCGTAACCACTAACATCCATCAGGTCCAATACGGCTGCGGATGAAATTCTTAGATTCTGCATCACCAGCCAGTCAGGGCCATCATTAGATGGTGTTTTGGCGAGTTGTGTGAGGCACCCTACAAAATAGCGTATGAAAATATCCTTCAACAGCTCGGCATCCTCATCAATCAATGCTTCAAACACAGCTTCACCGCAGAAGTGCAGAAACTGTCCAGCATAGTCTGGATAGGCCGGCGGTCGCTCTAGTACGCTGAACCGTGTTTGGAGATCTGACATAGCCTTGAGTAGAGTAGCCTTCATTGGCTTAAGAGCTATCCGTGTTGACTGGGCATCGAACTTTGCCCAAGGGAGCTCCTTCAGCTTGCGGTTATCGCTCATCTCTGACCATGCTCTTTCCCAAACAGTGACCTGTTCACTGAGCTTGTGCCAATATTCCCACTGACGACTGAGAGTTGCTGCTGTCATCCAGCATAGCTCTGCCTCCGAAAACGCTTTTCTCAGTCTCTCGTATGCATCAGGAATTTTCTCGGTCAGGACCGCAATATTTTCTGCAAAATGCTTAGCCTCAGGCTGCATCACAAGCTCGGCTAAATACCACGTAGGCGAAACTTCTTTCCCTTCCACTGCGCGCTCGAACTCTAGTCTAGGGGATAGATATTCAATTTGGCTCAATGCATAGTCTTCGAAGCCGGCTTGGTAGAAGGTACTCGGACTTGACCAATCGATGGACTCTATGCGTGCACTGATGTCAGTGCTCTGGAATGATGCATATCGCTGTCGCAAAGTAAGACTTAGATTAATAGGTATACTGGCCAGGCTTTCGGCAACTGCTACCTTTTGGATTGCCTCAACCCGTGCTGTAGCCGAAGACTGCTTAATTGCTTCGATGGTCCGAGAGCAAGCTTGCTCGAAAACCGAGAATGCAGAGTCCGCCCAGCCGTGTACTGCTAAGGCCATAGCATAGTTTTCAATGTGTTGGAGCGCTGCGAGGGCATTTTCCCACTGTGCGTTACGCACGTTGACAGTAAGGCAATCCAACAAAATGGGCACTAAGCGCTCTTCAAGCCAATCACGATTGACCACGGTCTGCGGTTCAATGCTTGTACCTGTTTCGGTGGCAATAGAGAGCCGCATATCATCGGTTCGATACCATTCTGGGTGACAATAAATTTGTGGATACCAGCAGCTATTGGTCGGTATAAGGGCCTTTTTTGTCCGATAAAGAATGAGAAGCTGTGTGGTGCCCTTGGACACGGCTAACAACGGTGTTCCGGAGAGGTGCTGTTCTTGAAGCAGCAGGTCTCGCAGGGTCTCCAATACGGTCACCGATTTTTCAGCTTGCTTATATGCGTAATGCTGGAATGACTCATCTTGCCACTTGAGCTTTTTTACGGTCACTGCAGCCATCCAATGCCGCAGTTGCTCGAAGATTGGTGTAGAAAACTCTGCGGGGTCGAAGAGATGAAAGACTCGCTGACCTAGTTTCACGAATGCAAAGACACCGACCCCTGCAGCTAGCGTGATGAGTGGCGGAGCAATGTAAATACGGGGAAGATTCGACAATCTCAAACAGATGAGAACTAGACAAAGATAGGTCAAGAACGACAGAAAATGCATGTAAACAATGCCGAATCTGTCTTGGGCGAGCAGGTCGCGAAGATTACTCGGGACCCGAGCATACATAGCGCTACCGACCGTCGCAGTCGCTGCATAATAGAGACCGATAAACACGCTTCCAATACTACTGATTGCTGCTAGGAAGGTCACATAGTCGGAGTCGGTGGGAACCGTGAGTCCGTGGCTCCCGAAGAGTTGGCACAGATACGGATTGCTTAGCTGGAGAAAGGCTGCAGCAACAATAGCCAGAAACCAAGGCTTAGCTGTTGTTCGGGTAATACCGACGAAAAAGAGACTGAATTTCCCAGCATTTTTGAGTAATTGGTTCGCTCGGTAGAACCGAGACGTAAGCAGAAATTCGGCCCTTCCAATAGTGAAACGAGCACGCCAATATGCCCGATATTGGGCAAACAAAAGGAATAAATAAGGCTTCATGGCCCCTTCCTGGTAGAGCCCGACTCATGCGGCTCCTCCTCATTATTGTTCGTAACACGCCAACGTCGTGAGAATATTAAATTCCGCTATCGCTGCCCCGTATTTGGCTCAAATGGGGGTTACGTGTTAGATCCCGGGCGATTAGTTACGCGTACATAAACAAGCGGGATTCGACAGCTAGTTGCCCGCCAGAACAAAAATGACAGGTTTCGAGAAAATTTTCTAATTTTACCACGCTAAATCAGCAAGTTATTCTTCATCATCACTTTGGCCTCTTCTACCATGTACATGGTTTTGCATGAAGGACAATAAAGGTAATAATCGTAATAGTACTCTTGTGTTGATCTTGGTTTTCTTTTTGGGGTTTGCTTTGTTACAGATGTGCCACACTTACGACACGCCTGTCCTTCTTGTGTTATTTTGCTTCCATCTGGCATTGTATTTTTTTTTGCTTCACACCCATCATCTGTAGGCAAATCTGGATTTGCCATGGCAGAAATGGCGATATAACTAATACGATGCTCAAGTTCATTAATTGATGATGTGCTCGATGAAATCCATTCAACCTCATGCCGAACAGACTGCTCAATTAATTTCCCCAGCAAATCTCTATTCGCTGCTGGCGAATTATCACTTTTTAACCATTTTTTTTCTTTCCATTTTTGTGCTCTGCCCAGCGCCATGGTTTCAACTAGATACGCAGAATCGCTATGTATAGTCACTCTACAAGACTCTTTTATTGACTCCAGCGCAACAATAGCAGCATGCAACTCCATCCTTCTTTTGTTCGACATCCGAAAACCGCCAGACAATTCTTTGGTGGCGCTACCATACGATAATAACACCCCGTACCCACCAATATCCTTCCCATATTCGAATGCAGCACCAACATAGGCAATGACGTGCTTTTTTTCTTTGCTCATGACATATACTCACACTAGTTTAATTTAAATCCGCCAAGCAGGATTGCCGTCTACATTATGGGTGGAGCATTATTTTTTACTCGCTCGATAAATTTAACGGCCTGAACACTAAGCGCGGCAACACCACCCACCAGCCATCAATAACTGCACGGCTATCTTGCCCGCCCTCATCTTTCCTTCTCCACACCATGGTGTGCACCTCAATATGGACAATTTCACCCTCAGGCATGGCAAAGCGCTTGGCCAGTTTACCGACAAACTGTCCTTGTCCTGGCTCACGTAAAACCCAGCCATCGCCTTGAGGTAGCAATTCCAGACGTACGCCAGTACGTAGACGATGCAAAGCCTGATGCACACCCGCAGATAATCGGTAGGTGCTGGAATAAGACAGATAGACATCCGGCATGCCTAGCTCCAACGTGCGCAAGCGCCATGCATCCGGAACAGGAGGCTGAACGCGCGCGTCCATTTCCAATAAAGCGTTGCCTTGCCTCAACTCAGCAATAAAGGGATTTCCCTTCGATTGAGAGCAGATCACCAGCGCATCTTGCGCCCGGGTCATCGCAACATAGAACAGACGTCGCTCATCGGGAGCGGCTGTTTGCCAGCCTCCGTCAAGCAATACGACACACGGCCACTGCCCGCCTTTGGCCTGATGAATAGTCGACAATATCAGCCGGCCACCATCTTCACGGCGGACATCACGGCCAAACTCGTAAAATGCATCCTTCAGAACTGAACCTGCCAAGGCTTCATCACCCCAATGCGAGCACTGCTCTTCGTAAAAGGCAGCACATAGTGCCAGATGAGGATTGTCCGGATCTTGCGCCGCGCGGGCTGACCACTGTTCGGACATTGCGTGCAAATGGATACCTTGCGCCGTATCCAGTTCAGAGAGAAGCGCCATGCCTTCCTGGGTTTTCCACAGGCCGGGCTGACCCTGATTGGCGCCACCGCGCTTACTGAAAGGAACTCCTGCCGCTGCACACCAAGCCGCCAATGGCTCAAGCTGTGCATGGGTACGCGCCAGAATGGCAATATCGCCCCAGGCCAATGCTGGATCGAGGCTGCGACGCCGCTCAAGCTCGGCAACCACTGCTTGCGCCTGGCGCAGCGGATTGCTACCCACCTGCAACAGCAGTACCCGTCCATTGGACACAGAGTCCAGCTGTTCCCAACGCCCACCCAGCGCGGCACCCTGTCGCTTGCGGTCGATCATGATCGGATGCGCCAGCTTGAGGCGCTCCGGATTACCGGCGATCAGGTGGTTGGCAAGATCAATAATTCTGCTGGTCGAGCGATAGTTACGCACCAGATATCGAGTCTGGGCTGCGTAATCATTTTCAAAGCGCCGGATATATTCGTTACTGGTTTTCCTGAAGGCATAGATATTCTGATCGTCATCACCGACCACCATCAGCGTCAACTGCTCGTCGCGATCCAGCGTCCTGCCAGCCAAGGCCGAAATCAGCGCATACTGTGCCTCGTCGATGTCCTGATATTCATCGACCAAAATATGCCGGTACCCTGCCAGTAACGCCCCACGCAAGGCATCATCACTATCCATATCCCCTGAAGCAGTACTGCCCGTCAGCAAGGCGGTGGCATCCGCCAAAATGCCGGCAAACAATTGTTCACTCTGCTCGCTGCCTGCCAGCGAACGCCCGGTCAATCTTAGCGCCAGTGCATGATAGGTCAGCACGGTGACACCAAAGGCGGCTTGCCCCAGTAGCGCACGCAAACGTTGACGAATTTCACCCGCAGCGGCCCGATTGTAAGCCAGCACCAGAATGGCTGCGGTGCTGACACCCTTGATCCTGACCAGAAATGCCACCCGATGAACAATGACCCGGGTCTTGCCTGACCCTGGACCAGCCAGAACCAGCAGGTTTTCATCTTCTTTTGCCGTGACCAATTGAGCCTGATCCGGATCGCCTAGCTCGCCGACGATCTGTTGCCAGGATTCATGCGTTGCGGCACGACTGATTTCATCCTGCCGGCTGGAAAAATAGCGGCGGATGAATTCCATTTTCGGCATAGAGAAATACGCCAAGATATAGGCCAGTGCGTCTGCCATCTTACCCAAGCCAAGCCGGGCATATTCGTGCATAACATGGATTTGCAGCGTGCGCTCGTCGTAATGTGCACGAAGCGGCATAAAGTCGTTATCGCGAAACCCCCGTCCCTTACTTTCCGGCAACAGCTTCAAAGACATGGCGGAACGGAACAGGGCCTTGCCCTTGTCCAGAATGATGACTTCGTGATCATGCATAAACAGCAGCCCAGCATTGACAGCTGCCAGCACCCGTTCCGGCGACTGCCCGAGTGAGCTGGCAGCTTCAATGTCCCCCGCAACCGCATCGGCCAGCGCCCCTAGGCTGCTGGCCACATACAGGCTGGCACCGCGTGCGCCATCCGGCAGTTTCATCTCCAGTGCAGCCAGCAAAATCTGGGCGATCGACTGCCGGCGCTGCGCCAGCGTCTGCAACGTCGACCAGCTCTTGAGCAGGTGCACGTGAAGCTGCTCCTTGTTCCTGACCTTTAGCTGCAAATACTCATGCCCTGCCTCTGC
>NZ_RJTZ01000091.1:0-11686 GCF_024343515.1 Aquitalea sp. S1-19
ACCAGCAGAGTGCTTCCGGTGCCGAGGCCAGAGTGGCCAAGTATCCGGCGGGCAGCCAGGTCAGGGTTTACGTCAATCCGGCACAGCCCGCACAAGCCTGCCTCGAGGCCGGGCGGCACTGGACGGTATGGGTAGGGTTGGCGCTGACCTTGCTGTTTGTAGTGGCAGGGGCGGGTTTGTTGCTGGGCATCATTTGAAACCGGCGTATCGGCAAGGCGGCGTACTTTAGAGTGCGCCGCTTTTTTATGTCTCAGACCGATGTGCAGGTCTGTGTGTACCGTGCAATATTACTATTTGATATTAATCAATCAATCGCCAATATCAATAATAAATTATTAGATAAGTATTTAATTATCGGTGGTGGCGGCGTAAAGTAAGCGCTCCCTAAATGGCTGGATGGAGTGCTTTCATGTCGTTTCGCCGTATTGCCCCGCTTACCGCTGCCTGTCTCGCTGCTTTCTCGATGTCTGCCTTTGCTGCTCCGCTCGACCCTGCCAAGGTGAAGTCGGTGGTCGATGGACAGATCCCGTCTTATTTGCAGGACCACAAGGCCATTACCGAGATTGAATCGCCCACCGGCGACAAGGCGGGTAGCCGGCAGATGGCCGACTGGCTCAAAGCCCGCTTCGAGCCTCTGGGTTACAAAGCCGAGTACCGCGAAAACGACGCCGGCACCCATGTCATCCTGCGCAAGAAGGGTGAAGGCCAGCAGCGCGTGCTGATTCTGGGGCACACCGATACCGTGCAGCCCAAGGGCAGCCTGGCCAAGAAACCATACAGCTATGATGCCAAGACCGGCCTGTCGCAAGGCCCGGGCGCAGGCGACAGCAAGGCTTCGGTCGCCCAGTTGCTGCACTTCGCACAAGCGATGGAAAAGCTGGGTTACAAGAACTACGGCGAGATGATTTTCTACTTTGATGCCGAAGAAGAAGTCGGTTCCGATCTGGAAGAGCAGATCCTTGACGAGCTGGCCAAGCAGGCCGATCTGACCCTGTCGGTGGATACCGCCCGTCCGGGCTGGGGTCTGACCACGCAGCGCAAGTGGGCGGCCAACTTCGATATCAGCGTCAAGGGCACGACCGGCCATGCCGGCAACTCTCCACAGTCCTCGGCCAGCGCCACGGTCGAACTGGCCAACCAGATTACCCGCATCATGAAGCTGGCCAGCCCGCTGCCGAAAGATCCGTCCCAGTTCACGCCGCAAGGCCTGGCCAAGCGCGGCCTCGCCGACCATGGTCAGTTCATTCCCGAGCTGACTATCAATGTAGGCGTGATCGAAACCCCGAACACCAAGCGCAATAGCGTACCGGCGGCCGCCAGCGCCAAGCTGGATATCCGTGGCTATAAGGCGGAAGACCTGAAGAAGATTCAGGCTGCCATCGCCAAGATCGCCGCTACTCCTGCTGTGGGTGGCACCAAGGTCGAAGTGAAGGGCCCGTTCTCCTATCTGCCTGCCATGGAGAAAACCCCGGCAGCCGCGGCTCTGGTCGATTCGTACAAGAAGATCGTCAAGCAGCAATACGGTGCCAATGTGGTTGAATGGTCCGGTGGCGGCGTGACCATTGGCAACTTTACTTCCAAACACATCCCGACCATTGATGGTCTGGGCGTAGAGACCGACTACGAGCACGATCTGGACAAGGAAACAGTTGATCTCAAGACCTTCGCGCCACGCACGGTCAGCATGATTCTGCTGCTGGATGAAGTCGCGAACAAGGGCCTGAAGGCCAAATAAGGCTGGTTTTGGCATGTGTCGCATAGGGCGCCCGCGTGGCGCCCTTTTTGCGCCGGCTTATAAGCGCTGTTCCAGTAACTGGCTCAGGCGCAGCGCCGCCTGCTGCAAGGCGCTATCCTCTACGCCGGCATAGCCCAGCACCAGCCCGCTGGCCGTCGGCGCAGCCAGATAGTGGCGGGCCAGTGGCCGCAGCCATAGGCCTTCGCGTGCGGCAGTGCTGCTGAGCGCCAATTCGTCAAATCCATCCGGCAAACGGGCCACCAGATGCATGCCGGCTTCTCCGCGCGACAGCGGCAGCGCATCGCCCAGCGTGTGCTGCAAGACGCTGCGCAGCAGCAACTGGCGGTGCGCGTATAGCTCGCGCATGCGGCGGATGTGGCGGGCGAACTGGCCGCTGCCGATGAATCCTGCCAGTGCCGCCTGCAGCGGGTAATGGCCTTCACGGTAGAGGCGGGCATTGGCACAGCGAAAGGCATCGACCAGTGCGCCAGGCACGACCATATAGCCCAGGCGCAAACCGGGGTACATGACCTTGCTGAAGGTGCCGACATAGATCACATTCTGCTGCTCGGCCATGCCCTGCAAGGCCGGAATCGGCGCGCTGCTGTAGCGGAACTCGCTGTCGTAGTCATCCTCCACGATCCAGCTTCCCATCTGTTTTGCGCGGGCAAGAATATCCAGCCGCCGCGCCAGCGGCATCACGGCCCCCTGCGGATACTGGTGCGAGGGCGTCAGGTAGATCAGTTTGGGTATTGCACCGGTTGGCGCACGCTCGGGCGCCAGCCCCGCCTCATCGACAGGGACCGGCAGCAAGGAAAGCCCTGCGGCCTGCAAGGCTGATTGGGCACCGGGGTAGCCCGGCTCCTCCATCCATGCATAGTCTCCCTGATCGCACAGCAGGCGCGCACTGAGTTCCAGTGCACTTTGCGCGCCCTGGGTCACGATGATCTGGTCGGCATCGCAGCGCACGCCACGTGCCAGATTGAGATAATCGGCCAGGGCTTCGCGCAAGGGGCGGTAGCCGCCATCATTGCGGTAATGCAGCATCTCGGGCGAGGCCAGACGTTGATAGCGGTTTTGCAGCGCCTGCCAGCTGGCATGCGGAAAGCGGCGTATCTCCGGTACGCCCGGCGCAAAGGCACCGATCAATCCGACCGGCAAGCGGCTGTCGGCCACCAGTTGTGTGCCTCGTGCCGACAGCCCGGCGCCTGGCTGCAGTGCAATCGCCGGGGCATTGCTAAATACCAGCGGGGCTACGTAGGTGCCGCTGCCTTGGCGGCTTTCCAGATAGCCTTCAGCGACCAGCTGTTCATAGGCCGCTACTACCGTATTTCGGGCGATGCCCAGACTGCTTGCCAGCGTACGGCTGGCCGGCAGGCGGCTGCCACTCACCAGGCGGCCGCTGCTTATCCAGTTGCGCAGCAATATATCCAGTCGCGGGCGCGGAGTCGGTATCGCCGCCAGTGCTTCGCTGATCCAGTCGGCACTCAAAGTGGTTCTCCCTGTGGGCATGCAATTGGCTCTTACGTTAGGCCAGTTCCGCTTTTACCATGATGTCATTGAAAAGTCATGGGTGATCCCGATGTACATTCCTTCAGCTTTTTCCGTGGCGGACCGCGACGCCATGCATGCCTTGATGCGGGCTTATCCCCTTGCGACGCTGGTCAGGCATACGCCGCAAGGGCTGGTCGCCGATGCGCTGCCCTTGTGGCTGGATGCCGAAGCGGGTGTGCTGCAAGGCCATATTGCCCGCAGCAATCCCTTGTGCCGGGAGGGTACGTCCGACGCGCTGGCGATTTTTCACGGGCCGCAGGCTTATGTGTCGCCTTCCTTTCTGGCCAGCAAGCAGGTGGACGGCAAGGTGGTGCCGACCTGGAACTATATGGAAGTGCAGGTGCAAGGACGCTTGCGCCTGATTGATGACGAGAGCTGGCTGCTGCGGCAAATGGCGTCGCTGACCCATGCGCAGGAGGCGGACTTGGCGCAGCCCTGGACACTTGAGGATGCGCCGGCCGGATTTATCCGCAAGCTCAGCGCTGCCGTGATCGGGATAGAACTGGAAATCGGGCAGCTCGAGGGTAAATTCAAGCTTAGCCAGAACCAGAGTGCTGAAAACCGTGCCAGTATCCGTGCCGCGCTGGCGCAGAGCCCGCTGCCACAGGCGCAGCTCATGGCAAGGGCGATGAGCGATGATGAATTCGAAGCAGAATAAGGAGAGCCAGATGCAGCAAAGCGATTTCTATGCGGCAAAACTCGAGTTCGAGACCGACAGCTACGACGTGTTCACCCAGTTGCAAAATGGCGAGGCGGTGCAGCTGATAGACGGGCGCGCGCCGGCGGCATTTGCTGCCGAGACGCTGCCGGGGGCTATCAACCTGCCACATCGCAGCATCAATCCCGAGAGCACGCGTGATCTGCCGCGCGATGTGCTGCTGGTGAGCTTCTGTGACGGCATAGGCTGCAATGCCTCGACCAAAACCGCACTGGCCCTGTCTCGACTGGGTTTCAGGGTCAAGGAGCTATTGGGCGGTATTGACTGGTGGAAGCGCGACGGCTACGCGACCACCGCGACAGCAGGGCAGAGTATCGATTGCGGATGCGGAGGCTGAGATGGAGAATTTCGAACGCAATGCACTGGGGCAGCCGCTGGGGCTGCCGGTTCCCGGCTGGCAGGGCGCACCATTGCCACAAAAAATCACGCTTAACGGGCGTTATTGCCGGGTCGAGGCGCTGTATGCGGCGCTGGCCGGCGATGCGGCGGGCTGGACTTATCTTGGCGGCCGGCCGGACAGCCTGACGGATTTCATGGCAAAAATGCGCGCCGACGAAAGCAGTACTGACCCGTTGTTTTTTGCCATTGTCGACGATAGTGGCCAGGCGCAGGGCATCGTCAGCTATCTGCGCATCGATGCGCCCAATGGCGTGATCGAAATGGGCTGGATACATTTTTCGCCGCGCCTGCAACGCAGCCGCGTGGCGAGCGAAGCGTTGTTCTTGCTGCTGCAGCACGCTTTTGCGCTGGGCTACCGCCGTTGTGAATGGAAATGCGATGCGCTGAATGCGCCTTCGCGTGAGGCTGCCTTGCGTCTGGGCTTCAGCTATGAGGGCACCTTCCGTCAGGCGCGGGTCAGGCCGGACGGCCGCAATCGCGATACGGCTTGGTTCTCGCTGCTGGATGGCGAGTGGCCGGCAGTGCAGCAGGCATTCAACGACTATTTGTTGCCGGAGAATTTCGATGCGCAGGGCCGACAGCGGCGGGCTCTGGCGGCGCGGCACATGTCCTGATGTGGCGCATGGCCTTGTGTGTCAGATGATGGCCGGTTTGGCAAACGAGGCGATCACCTCGTGGCAAATCCATGTGCTGTCCGGCATCAGGTCGAAATGCGTGCGCCCGCTGCGTTGCAGATAGCGGCTATTCGGGAAGGCATCGGCCATCGCGGCCGTTGCCGCACGATAAAAGCAATGCTCACCCGCATACAGCAGGCAGGGCATCGCCAGCCTGGCGGGTGCATCCGATAGATCCGTCCAGCGTGCTTCGGCTTGTCTGAGTGCGAGCAGGCTGGCTGTGTCGGCTTGTTGCAGCCGTGCAGCAAGCGGAGCCGGCACGTCAAACATCTGTTGCCATAGGCTGCACCAGGCCTGTCCGCCCTGAGCCAGCGCCTGGCTGACCACATCGTTGTCCAAATCGACTTCTGCATGCATCTCGCAACCGCCAAGTACCAGCGCAGCCACTCTGTCGGGGTGTGTGGCGGCATAGGAGAGCACCATCTTGGCTCCCAGCGAATAGCCCCACAGTGTGGCGCGTGCGATGGCTAGCTGATCCAGCACTGCGGCGATATCTGAGGCCATCGCGGACAGTGCATAGTCGGCTGACTGGTGTGGGGCGCTACTGTCGCCATGGCCGCGCACTTCGATGGCGATCAGGTAAAAATGCGCTTGCAGTGTGTTGATATAGCCAAAATCAAGCCAGTCCCGTGCCGACATGCCAAAACCGAATACGAGTACCAGCGCAGGCCGCTCGGGTTGGCCCCAGACCTGATAGTGGATGGCGAGCGTATCGTTGTGGACATAGGGCATGGTAAGGAGTCTTGCTGAAGAAGTGGCGGTGCGGTGTTTAAACCGCGCTAAAAGAGACAAGGCCGTCACGGCAGGACGGCCTTGTGCTGACAGCCGCGCGCTTGATCAAGCGCGCATTGTGTCTTACTTGAGGGCGTGGATGGCCGGCAGATTGCGCCAGATGCCACGCACGTCCATGCCGTAGCCGAATACATAGCGGTCAGGCACGTCGATGCCGACGAAGTCTGCGGCGATAGGCTTTTCCTTGGCAATCAGCTTGTTGGCAAAGACGCCGCTGTAGCAGGCCTTGGCGCCCATTTCCATCACCTTGTCGCGGATGGCGGCCATGGTGTGGCCTTCGTCCAGGATGTCATCCAGCACCAGCACTACGCGGTCACGCACGTCTTCTTTGGGGGCTGTACGCCATACCAGTTCGCCGCCGTGGGTCTTGTCGCCGTAGCGGGAAACATGGACGTAGTCGAAATCCAGCGGGAACACCAGGCGCGGCAAGAGCTGGCCGGTAAACACCACAGCGCCGCCCATCACGGACAGTACCAGCGGATAGTCGCTGCCCAGTTTGGCGGTGATGTCGGCCGCCATGCGGTCGACGGCGGCATCGACTTCGGCTGCGGTAAACAGGATGTCGGAACTGTTGAGTATGCCTTGGGCTTCGGCAAAGTTTGGCATGAGGCGGCCTTTATTTTATGGACAAAGAAAAGTGCGCTGCACCGTGTGGGCGCAGCGCACGGGACTCAATGGTTTAGCGTGCTTGCGACTTGAGGTAATCGGCAAATTCAGCGCCGACCTCATGGTGTTTCAAGGCGTAATTGACGGTGGCCTTGAGGTAACCGAGTTTGGAGCCGCAGTCGTAACGGGTGCCGCGTAGCGGTAGTGCCAGCACGGTTTCGTCTTTCATCAGCGCAGCGATGCCGTCGGTGAGCTGGATTTCGCCACCGGCACCGGCTTGGGTGTTGACCAGCTTGTCGAAAATGCGTGGCGTGAGTATGTAGCGGCCGACCACGGCGAGATTGGACGGCGCCACGTCGGGGTGCGGCTTTTCCACGATGCTGGTGACTTGCTGGTACCCCCTGCTGTCTTCGGCCACTTCCACGATACCGTAGGAACCGGTCTGCTCGTGCGGCACGGTTTCAACGCCGAGGATGGACGAGTGGGTCTGGTTGAATACCTTGACCATCTGCTCCATCGCGCCGGGCTCGCCGTCGATCAGATCATCGGCCAGGATCACAGCAAAGGGCTCGTCGCCAACGGCAGGGCGGGCACACAGTACGGCATGACCCAGACCCAGCGCCTGGGTCTGGCGGATATAAATGCAGCTGACGGTAGGCGGGATAATGCCCTGCACCATGTCCAAGAGCTTTTGCTTGTTCTTGTTTTCCAGCTCGGTTTCCAGCTCGTAGGCCTTGTCGAAATGATCCTCGATCGAGCGTTTATTGCGGCCGGTAATGAAAATCAGCTCGGTGATGCCGGCGGCTACGGCTTCTTCCACCGCATACTGGATCAGCGGCTTGTCGACCACCGGCAGCATCTCTTTCGGGCTGGCCTTGGTGGCGGGCAAAAAGCGGGTGCCCATGCCGGCAACCGGAAATACGGCCTTGGTAATTTTTTGCATGACTGCTCCAAAAATAGGGTGGTTGTGCATTTTGTCGCCTCGCATTGTATTGGCTTTGACGCCGGTCGGGGAGTACTTATCCACTAAGCTTGGATGCTTGCCGTATTCTATTTTTATAGCATGGCAATTCAGCCCGCTGTTCAGGCCAGCAGCGCGCGTAGTGCCGCTTCGTCCAGTATTGTCACCCCGAGTGCGACCGCTTTTTCCAGCTTGCTGCCGGCAGCCTCTCCCGCCACCACATAGTGCGTTTTTTTCGAGACGCTGCCGGACACCTTGCCGCCGGCCGCTTCTATCAGGGCCTTGGCTTCGTCGCGCGACAGCGTGGGCAGGGTGCCGGTGAGCACAAAAGTCTGGCCGGCCAGTGCACGGGCACTGGCGCCGTGTTGCGGTACGGCGGCCAGCAGGGCCTGGGCCTGGCTGGCGAGCTGGCGCAGTTGCTCGCGGTGGCCGTCTGCATCCAGATAATCGGCCAGTGCATTGATGACTTCAGCCGGCAGCGTAAGGGCAATCACGCTGCGCCGCTCCATGGCCGCCAGTGCGGCAAGATCGGGTACCTGTTCCAGCAACTGCGCGGCGCGAATCTCGGTCAGGCGCGGGATGGCTAAGCGTGCCAGCAGTCGCTGCGGGCTGAGCAATTCGGCTAGTTCGACCGATGGCGCATGCTCGTCGGCCGGGGCGACGCCGGCGGCCAGCAAATCATCGATGGCGTGTTCGTTATTGGCCTCGGCAAAAAAGTCGGCAATCGAGGCGGCCACTACGGCGCCGATATCGGGCAGTGCAGCCAATAGCGCAGCCGGTGCATGGCGTACTGTTTCCAGCGTGCCCAGATAGTCGGCCAGCGTCTTGGCGGTGGATTCGCCGACATGGCGGATGCCCAGCGCAAACAACAGCCGCGCCAGCGGCGGGCGGCGGCTGGCAGCGATGCCGGACAGCAGGTTTTCCGCCCAGCGGGTCGGGGTTTTGTCTGCAGCTGCAGCCAGCAGGTCGCCGCTTTCGCCTATGGCCAGTTGTACGACTGCGCTATCCGTCTCGCCGGGCGTATTGTCGCGCGCATCGGCACGGCGCTTCATTTCCAGCAGGTCGGCCAGCGTCAGCCGGTAAAGGTCGGCCACCCGGTGCACATAGCCCAGATCGACCAGATTATCGATATGCTTTTCACCCAGCCCTTCGATATCCATCATGCGCCGGCCGGCAAAATGGCGGATGGCCTGCATGCGCTGCGCCTGGCAGGCGAAACCGCCGGCGCAGCGGGCAATGGTTTCGCCTTCTTCGCGCACCACATGCGAGCCGCACACCGGGCACTGTGCCGGCAGCGACCATGGCGGATAGCACGGCTCGCTTGCCGGGCTAAACAGATCGGCGCCGGCGATTTCTTGCTGCGGACGCTTGGCCAGTACTACCGATACCACTTCCGGAATCACATCCCCGGCGCGGCGCACATAAACGGTGTCGCCGACGCGCACATCCTTGCGCCGCACCTCGTCTTCATTGTGCAAGGTCGCGTTGGTGACGGTGACGCCGCCGACAAACACCGGTGCCAGACGCGCAACCGGTGTGAGCGCACCGGTGCGCCCGACCTGCACATCGATGGCTTCGACCGTGGTCAGCGCTTCTTCGGCCGGAAACTTGTGTGCGACGGCAAAGCGCGGTGCGCGCGAAACAAAGCCCAGTGCATCCTGCTGCGAGCGGCTGTCGACCTTGTACACCACGCCGTCTATGTCGTAGGGCAGGCTGGCGCGGCGTGCAATCATCGCCTCGTAATAGCCGGCCAGAGCCTCGACGCCGCTTAGCACCGGGCGCAGCTCGGGCGGCACCGCCGGTATGCCCAGGCTGACCAGATAGTCGATCTCGTGCTGGTGGCTGTCCGGCCACGCTGCACCGTCAAGCTGTGCGATGGCGTAGGCAAAAAAGGACAAATGGCGGCGCGCGGTGATGCGCGCATCCAGCTGGCGCAAGCTGCCGGCGGCGGCATTGCGCGGATTGACAAAGGCCTTGTCGCCGCGTGCCAGCTGCTCGGTATTTAACCGTTCAAAGTCCTGCTTGAACATCAGTACCTCGCCGCGCACCTCCAGCAAGGCAGGCGGGGTGGGGGTGTTCAGGCGCAAGGGAATGCTGCGTATGGTACGGATGTTTTCGCTAACGTTTTCACCGCTGCTGCCGTCGCCGCGCGTGGCGCCTTGTACCAGCAGGCCGTCGCGGTAAATCAGGCTCACTGCCAGGCCGTCGAACTTGGGCATGACGGCGTAGCTGGCCGTGCTGATGCTAAGTTCGCGCCGGATGCGCTCGTCAAAGGCGATCAGCTCGGCGTGGCGCGCGGCGAAGGCGGGCGCTTCCATTTCGGAAAACAGATTGGACAGCGACAGCATGGGCGTGTCGTGGCGCACGCTGTCAAAAGCCGCCAGTGGCGCGGCACCCACGCGCAAGGTTGGCGAATCGGGGGCTTTCAGTTCGGGGTGGGCGGCTTCCAGTGCTTCGAGCTCGCGCAGCAGGCGGTCGTATTCGGCATCGGGCACGCTGGGGGTATCCAGCTGGTAATACTCGCAGTTGTAGCGGTTCAGCAAGGCGGCAAGTTCGGCTGCGCGGCGGGCAAGCTCGGTCATCATTGCGCTCCAAAGCAAACAGCCGGCATTCGCGCCGGCTGCGGGTGTTGATATCGGTTGTTTATGTCTGAGCTGGTCAGGCAAACAGGCGCAGGGCGGCGAAGCTGCCCGGTGCGATGCCTCTATCGTCCATATTGCCGTAGATCTGCACCAGTTGTTCGCGGATGCGGGCCAGCCCCTGTGCGCTAAGTGCGCGGCGGTTGTCGTCGACCAGCTGGGCGTCGAACTCGGCCGCCAGCTCGCGGGCAAACTCGACGGCACGATCGAACACCTCGACTGCACCGGCTACGCGTGGCACATCAAACAATAGCGTCAGGCCGGGCAGGCGCTGGCTGGACAGGCTGGCATCGGAAAACGGAGTCTGGTCGGCACTGGTCAGCGAAAATAGGGTATTACCCGAGTCGGACAGGCAGTGGAAGGCCCCATCGTGTTCCAGTTGCAGGCCGCAGGCTTCGGCAAAGCTGCGCAACTCGGCACCATTGATCGGCGCGCGCGGCAGGATATTGATGCCGATCAGCATGTCGACATCGGCGCAGAAATGATCCAGCTCGCGTGCGGCAACCAGTTTTTGTGCGCGTTGCGGAAAGCTGACTGCCGCTTCGTTTTCTTCGGCAAAGCGTGCCACTTGCTGGCAGAAGCTGGCGATTTCCTGTTCATTGACCGCGCCGCTGCGATCCACCAACTGCAGCGCGATATTCAGTTGCTTGTAACGCACGCCAGGCAGTGCCTCCGCCTGTTTCCACAGGCCATGCTCGGTGCGGCCGATTTGCTGCACGCGCTTGGCCACGGCAAAGCGCGGCAGGGCGTTCAGCTGGAAAGGCTGACGGAAAACCACTTCGGCAATAAAGTCCAGCGACGGATCCAGCATGGCGACCACCAGTGCCTGATGGTCATCGGCATCCATGGGGGTCGGCATATCCAGACGGATAGCCTCCGGCTCGGGCAGCGGCTCAGCCGGCAGCTCAAGCGCGGGCGCCTCGGCGCTTCGGGACGCCATATTACCGGATGGCTCGGGCAAGTCCGGCAGATCCAGCGCTGTGGTCAGCACCGGCTCGAGACGATCGTTGGCCACGCCGTCGCGCACCTGATTTTTCGGCACGTCCAGCAAAACGTCGGAGTGCTCGCGGGCAAAAGCCTGGCGGGTCTTCGTTTTGAAGCGCCATTCCTGATACCAGTTAATGCCGAGTACCAGCGCGATAAATGCGCCGCCCAGCATCAGCAAGCCGATCTGTAATTCGCTCATTCAGCTTTATCCACAATACGGCTAATAGACGGGACAATATTATATCAAAGCCCGTCATGCAAACGGCTTTGGTTTTTAATGATTTTGTGCGCTCGCAAAGTGTGGCGAATAAGCGGACCATGGCGTGTGTTTTCCGCCCGTCAACGGAGCCCTGTTAATCGGTCTGGCGGAAGCGGATGGGCACATCGACGCGGTCGGCCACTGCGCTATTGCCGCGTCTGGCCGGAGTAAAGCGCCAGCGCTCGACGGCATCGCGCGCCGCGCGATCCAGCCGTGGAAAACCGCTGCTCTGCAAGATAGCGATATCGCGTACGCGGCCATCGGCTCCGACCTCTACCCGCAATACCACCCGACCTTCTTCGCCGCGCTCGCGCGAGCGTTCCGGATAGGACGGGGCAGGATTGTCCAGCGCGCCCGCGCGC
>NZ_RJTZ01000091.1:11706-13374 GCF_024343515.1 Aquitalea sp. S1-19
GCGCAACTCGGCACCATTGATCGGCGCGCGCGGCAGGATATTGATGCCGATCAGCATGTCGACATCGGCGCAGAAATGATCCAGCTCGCGTGCGGCAACCAGTTTTTGTGCGCGTTGCGGAAAGCTGACTGCCGCTTCGTTTTCTTCGGCAAAGCGTGCCACTTGCTGGCAGAAGCTGGCGATTTCCTGTTCATTGACCGCGCCGCTGCGATCCACCAACTGCAGCGCGATATTCAGTTGCTTGTAACGCACGCCAGGCAGTGCCTCCGCCTGTTTCCACAGGCCATGCTCGGTGCGGCCGATTTGCTGCACGCGCTTGGCCACGGCAAAGCGCGGCAGGGCGTTCAGCTGGAAAGGCTGACGGAAAACCACTTCGGCAATAAAGTCCAGCGACGGATCCAGCATGGCGACCACCAGTGCCTGATGGTCATCGGCATCCATGGGGGTCGGCATATCCAGACGGATAGCCTCCGGCTCGGGCAGCGGCTCAGCCGGCAGCTCAAGCGCGGGCGCCTCGGCGCTTCGGGACGCCATATTACCGGATGGCTCGGGCAAGTCCGGCAGATCCAGCGCTGTGGTCAGCACCGGCTCGAGACGATCGTTGGCCACGCCGTCGCGCACCTGATTTTTCGGCACGTCCAGCAAAACGTCGGAGTGCTCGCGGGCAAAAGCCTGGCGGGTCTTCGTTTTGAAGCGCCATTCCTGATACCAGTTAATGCCGAGTACCAGCGCGATAAATGCGCCGCCCAGCATCAGCAAGCCGATCTGTAATTCGCTCATTCAGCTTTATCCACAATACGGCTAATAGACGGGACAATATTATATCAAAGCCCGTCATGCAAACGGCTTTGGTTTTTAATGATTTTGTGCGCTCGCAAAGTGTGGCGAATAAGCGGACCATGGCGTGTGTTTTCCGCCCGTCAACGGAGCCCTGTTAATCGGTCTGGCGGAAGCGGATGGGCACATCGACGCGGTCGGCCACTGCGCTATTGCCGCGTCTGGCCGGAGTAAAGCGCCAGCGCTCGACGGCATCGCGCGCCGCGCGATCCAGCCGTGGAAAACCGCTGCTCTGCAAGATAGCGATATCGCGTACGCGGCCATCGGCTCCGACCTCTACCCGCAATACCACCCGACCTTCTTCGCCGCGCTCGCGCGAGCGTTCCGGATAGGACGGGGCAGGATTGTCCAGCGCGCCCGCGCGCGCATAGCAGCGCCAGGCAATGGCGGCGCAGAGCAGATAAAACAGCAGGAACAGTACAAAGGCCGGCACGAAGCTGCCAGCGGTTTCCAGCGAATAGCCGAAGGTTTCGGGAATCACAAAGCCGCCGAAGGCTGCCATCACCGAGCTGACCCCCATGGCCGCCGTGCCGCGGCGTGTGCCGCGCTGATAGGTTTGCGCCACGGTTTCACCTCGGGCGTGGGCTTCGCGTCCGGCCTGCAGCATAAAGACCTTGGGCGCGAGCTGGTAGGCGGCTCCGTTACCGATGCCGGCGGCGAGAAACAAGAGCTGGCACATGGCCAGAAACAGCCAGAACGAGCCGCGACTTTGTGCGTCCGGCAGGCTGGCGATCACGCCTATTGTCCCGATAACCAGTACGGCGTAGCAGGCAATCACGCTGATGCCGCCGCCGATGCGGTCGCCGCACCAGCCGCCAAACGGGCGTGACA
>NZ_RJTZ01000092.1:0-12986 GCF_024343515.1 Aquitalea sp. S1-19
GAATTTCACACCTACTATTGATGTAACCCGGTTTGCCGGGTCGTTAGCTCAGTTGGTAGAGCAGCGGACTTTTAATCCGTTTGTCGCAGGTTCGAATCCCGCACGACCCACCAGACACGAATTTCAGACTGCAAGCCTGATGATTCGGCTCGCAGTCTTTATTACATCTACTATTGATGTAACCCGGTTTGCCGGGTCGTTAGCTCAGTTGGTAGAGCAGCGGACTTTTAATCCGTTTGTCGCAGGTTCGAATCCCGCACGACCCACCAGTACACGCCGCTAGCGCGGCAGAAAAATCCCCTGACGGCTCATACTGTCAGGGGATTTTTCATATTCATTCCGGCTGGCTGCCCGCCCCCACTGTCTGCGATAATCAGCCTAAATAATCAGGACGGGATCCATCATGCGCCAGAAATTACTCGCCTTACTGCTCGCAGGCTTTGCCACAACGTGCTTTGCCGGCGTCAATGAAAACCTGCTGTCCGCACAAATGGCCTACCAGAACGCCGATGGCAAACACACTGGCCGAACAACGTCTGGCCGACGCGCAAAATGCACTCGCCAATGCCAGCGCCGAACTAGCCAGCGCCCAAAGCACGCTCACGGCAGCAGAAGAGGCCATGAGCAATGCCACCAGCCAGTTGCAGCAAGCCTGGCAAAACAAGGAAGCCGCCCAGTAAGGCCGGCTTCCCTGCCGCATCAGGCGTCGACGCCGTAGCTGGCGCGATAGGCCTTGACCGCCTCCAGATAGCGGGCGAGTTCGTCGCTGCCTTCGATAAAGGTCATCAGATCGCCCAGATTGGCGATGGCAACAACCGGCAAGCCATACTGCTGTTCGACTTCCTGCACGGCAGACAAAACACCGGTGCCGCGCTCCATACGGTCCAGAGCAATAGCCACACCGGCAGGCTCGGCCCCCGCGGCACGGATCATGGAGATGGACTCGCGCACCGAGGTGCCGGCCGTGATCACGTCGTCGATGATCAGCACCTTGCCCTTGAGCGGCGCGCCAACCAGTACGGTACATTGCACCCTTTTTCCGCCAGTGCCATCGAGGTCGCCGCTGCCAAGATAATGCCCTTGTAGGCCGGGCCGAACAGCATGTCGAACTCGATGCCGCTAGCCTGGATCGCATCGGCGTAAAAACGCGACAGTGCCAGCGTGCTGGCGCCATCATTGAACAGGCCGGCATTAAAGAAATAAGGCGACTTGCGGCCGGCTTTGGTGGTGAACTCACCAAACTTCAGCACCTGGCCTTCGAGTGCAAAACGAATAAAATCCTGTCGAAAATCGCTCATAACCCACCCCTCAAACTGGACACAGCCTTGTACGGCCAAAAAATTTGCCGGCAAGGATAACACGGGAGAACCGCTTGCTTCGAATCGTTTCCGCCAACCTTAACGGCATCCGCTCGGCGGATAAAAAAGGCTTTTTCGACTGGATGGCCAAGCTGGAAGCCGACTTTGTCTGCGTACAGGAGCTCAAGGCTCAAGCCGCCGACTTGTCGGCACGCATGCAAGCCGCCGACGGCATGCAGGGCTATTTCCACTACGCCGAAAAAAAGGGCTATAGCGGCGTCGGCGTCTATACCCGGCACACACCCGATGCCGTTATCGAGGGCTTGGGCATAGACTGGATAGACCGCGAAGGTCGCTATCTGCAACTGGATTTCGGTCCGCTCTCGGTGATTTCGCTCTACTTGCCGTCCGGCTCCAGTTCGGACGAACGCCAGCAGGTTAAATTCGACTTCCTCGCCGTGTTCCTGCCCCACCTGGAAAGCCTGTACGCCAGCGGCCGCGATGTGGTGATTTGTGGCGACTGGAATATCGCCCACAACGAGATCGACCTGAAAAACTGGAAAGGCAATCTGAAGAATTCCGGCTTCCTGCCCGAAGAGCGCGCATGGATAGGCGATCTGTTCCAGCGGGTAGGCTGGGCCGATGTATGGCGCACACTGTATCCACAGGCGCCCGGCTATAGCTGGTGGAGCAACCGCGGCCAGGCCTATGCCAAGGATGTGGGCTGGCGCATCGACTACCAGATTGCCACCCCGGCACTGATGGCTTGCGCCCAAAACGGTCACGTCTATAAGTACGAGAAATTTTCCGATCACGCGCCGCTGATCATCGACTACGACTATCCGACATGATGAGCTTTATCGAAGACGACGACGTTTATCTCGTCACCGTCCCAGGCTGGGGCGGCTCGGGCGAGCGCCACTGGCAGACATACTGGGAAAAAAGCTACCCGCTTGCCTGGCGCGCCGAAATGCCCGACTGGCTGCAGCCCGAACGCAAATCCTGGCTGGCGGCGCTCACCACCACCCTCGCCAGCTGCCCGGGGCAGGTGGTAATGGCCGCGCATAGCCTGGGTTGCCACAATGCCGTCGCCTGGCTGCTATCGCGCTCGCTGGCCGAACGCCATCAGCTCAAGGGCCTGCTGCTGGTTGCCCCGCCGGCGCTACCGATTGCCCCGGCGATCGCAAGTGCCGCCGGCGTACTGCCAATCGACGCGCAGTTGCCGGCATTTACTGGCTTTGGGGCTCCCTGGCTGCAAACCCTGCCCTGCCCCACCATTCTTGTGGCCAGCCGTAGCGACCCGTTCTGTCCCTACGACAGCGCCGCCATGATGGCGCAGGCGTGGGGTGCGCAACTGATCGATGCCGGCGACACTGGCCATCTGGGGGATACGGCAGGACTGGGCGCGTGGCAAGCAGGACAGAAACTATTGCAGCAACTGATGCTGGGCTAGGCACCAGGTGGCGGCGCTGGCGCCGCCCGCTAATCCCCGTCCTCGCCCCAGCATAGCGGCGCTGCACCGCTATAGAGGTAGCCCCAGTCGCGCGGCAGTGTATTGTTATTGCCCTTGGACACCAGCATCTGGTGGATATCAAGATCGCCGCCACGAAAGGCGGCCGAACTGCCGCGCAAATACATCGTCCACATGCGTGCAAAGCGCTCGTCGAACATGGACACCACCTCGCTGCATACCGCTTGATAACGCGCCAGCCAGCACTGCAAGGTGCGCGCATAGTGCAGGCGCAGGCTCTCCATATGCACAAGCTTGAAGCCATGCGCCGGCAATGCCGCTACCAGCGTTTCCGGTGCCGGAATATGGCCGCCGGGGAAGATGTATTTTTCTATCCATGGATTGGTTTCACGCGATTCGGGCCCGGTAATGGTGTGCAGCAACATCAGACCGCCGCCCTGCAGCACATTGGATGTGCGGGCAAAAAAATCATCGTGGTGCCCCTGCCCGACATGCTCGAACATACCAACACTGACGATGCGGTCAAACTGTTCGCGCCGGCCATCCAGATCAAGATAATCCATCAGCCGGATCTCGACCCGATCCGAAAGGCCGGTACGGGCGATGCGCTCGCGTGCCCCCTCATGCTGCTCGGCCGACAGGGTAATACCCAGCACCCGGGCACCACGCTGTGCCGCAGCCAGCGCCATCCCGCCCCAGCCGCAGCCTATATCCAGCACACGCATGCCGGGGCGAATGGCCAGTTTGTCCAGACTCAAGGCGATCTTGTTACGCTGCGCCTGCTCCAGCGTGTCGTCGGAGTGACGAAAATAGGCACAGGAATAGGTCCAGCTCTCGTCCAGCCACAGGCGGTAAAAATCGTTACCCAGATCATAATGGCGACGCACATTGTTTTGCTGGCGTTCGCGCCGCGCCTGCAGGCGCTCGCCTATCCAGCCCAGCGCCCGTGTAGCACCACGCCGGAACAGCGTGTTCTCACTGGCCACCATGGTTCCCAGCAGCGCATCCCACGAGCCTTCTATCTCGAGCACGCCATCCATATAACACTCGCCCAGATACACCACCGGGTCTTCCAGGCGGGCCGGTGGCGGGCGGGTAAAGTTCAGGACAAAAGCACTTTTCCCCTGCTCACCATAGCTGGCAACTTCACCATCCCAGTAATGCACGGCAAACGGTGCACCACGCAAACCGGCAAATAATTGCCGCAGAACCTGCTTGATCATGTGGCCTCCCGGCGTCTCGCCCAACACAGCACCGACCTTATGGATTTAGCGGGTGTTGTGCGATAGCGCCAGTCGGCACCGTCAGAGACTCAGCTGCCCGTACTCACCGGGCGCGCAGGATCGCTACACCATTCGCTCCAGGAGCCGGGATAAAGCCGGCTGCCAACGAGGCCGGCATGCTCCATCGCCAGCAGATTGACGCAGGCGGTGACCCCGCTACCGCACTGGTGTACCACCTCGCCCGCCGGACGCCCTGCAAGCAAGGCCTGCCATTCTGCGGCCAGCTCCGCTGCCGGCTTGAAGCAGCCGTCCGCACCCAGATTGGCCTGAAAGAAACGGTTAAGCGCGGCGGGAATATGGCCGCCCACCGGGTCCAGTGTCTCGCCTTCGCCGCGAAAGCGCTCGGGACTACGCGCATCGACTACGGCAAAAACAGGTGCCGCCAGATTGGCCAGCACGGCAGCGGCGTCCACCACTTGCGTCAAGGCAGGGGAAGGAACGAACGAGCACGGTGTCGCCGACGGCAGGGCGCTGCTTAGCACGCCACCAGCACGCAGCCAGGCAGCCACGCCGCCATCGAGTACGGCCACCGCGCGATGCCCCAGCATGCGCAGCAAAAACCACGCGCGCGCGGCGAACATGCCGCCGGCGTCATCGTAAACGACGACTTGGGTATCTGCCCCTACGCCCAGCAGACCCAGTTTTTGCGCAAGCAGATGGCTATCCGGCAGCGGGTGGCGGCCATTGCGCCCGCTCTTGCTGCCGGACAGGTCGGTATCGAGATGCAGATAGTGTGCGCCGGGCAAATGGCCGGCCAGATAGGCGCGCTCGCCATAAGCGGGATCGCCCAGCTGGAAACGGCAATCCAGCACGACGGTGGCGTCAGCAGGCAGGGCGGCCAGATCGCGGGCCGAAATCAGGGTGGTGTACATGGCAGGCTTTCGCTTTGAACATCAGCCTAGGCTAAGGCCATGCCATGTGATTGACAAGCATCAGGCCAGCAGGATCAGGCCCCAGACGACAGCCAGATTGCACAGCCCGAGCAACTGGGCGGCACTGCCCATATCCTTGGCGCGCTTGGCGAGGGGATGGCGCTCGAGCGAGGTGTGATCCACCGCGGCCTCGATCGCCGAATTGAACAGCTCGATAATCAGTGTCGCCAGCGTGGCGGCAATCAGCAGTACCCGCTCGACCGTGCTCACATCCAGCAGGCAGGCGGTTGGCACCAGCACCAGCGCCAGCAGGCTCAGCTGGCGAAATGCGTCTTCATGCACGAAGGCCGCCTTAAAGCCGGCCATCGAGTAGCCGAAGGCATTAAACAGGCGGCGCAAGCCGGTCTTGCCCTTGTACGGGCTTGTTTCCAGAGACTTCATGGGGTTTCCAGCAAGGTGATCTGTTGCGGCTTGGCAAGCCAGTGTATGCGTTGATTCAGCGCAGGACTGATCCACACCCGCCCTGCGCCATCGATCAGCAGGATATCACGAACCCCCATGCGTCTGGCGTAGTGCGTGGCCGATGCGGGACCGGCCAGATACAAGGGTTTGCTCGCCACATCGGACAGCAGCCCGGCATCCTTGCCCGCCGGCGCGATGACCGTGGCCGCCTGCAGCTGGCAATCGGTATTACCGTCGCGCGGGTCGACCAGATGGCAGTGGCGCTTGCCGTTCAATTCGAAATAGCGCTGATAGTCGCCCGAGGTGCCGATGGCTTCGCCGTCACGCAGTTCGACCATGGCCAGCGCTTCGTTCTTGCGCGGGTGGCGGATGCCGACACGCCAGGGCTGGCCATCGGTTTTTGCACCCAGCGCCATCACATTGCCGCCGATATTAATCAGCGCCGAGTGCACGCCTGACGCTTTCAGGCTGGCATAAGCCCTGTCCAGCGCCCAGCCCTTGGCCGCACCGCCCAGATCCAGCGCCACGGCAGGATTATTGCTCGTGAGCTGCGAGCCGGAAAACACCAGATCAGACAGCGCAGGCCTCGCTTGCACCAGCGCACGCAGGCGCACAGGATCAGGCGAAACCGGCGCATAGCGATCGGCATGAAAGCCCCACAATGCAACCAGGCGACCGATGGCTGGCGAAAACAGGCCATCGGAGGCCGCTTCCAGCTGCTGCGAGCGCTGCAGCAAAGCCTTGAGATCCGGCGCCACCGGCGCCGGTTTACCTGACGCAAATGCGGCATTGAGCGCCGTCACTTCGCTGCCGGCTTGCCAGGCATGCAGCCGGCCATTCAGCGCATCCAGATCGGCCAGCACTTTGGCCGTCGCCTGCTGTGCCTCTGCTTCAGGCAGACCCGCGACGCTGATCTCGACCCGGGTGCCGAACACATAGCTTTCCTGCCGGTAAGGTGCGGCCTCGCGGCTGCACGCCGCCAGCATCAGCAACAGCGGCAGCAGAACGCACCTCATGCCGTCCCGACGGCGCGCTCCAGCGCGTCGATAAACAGGCCGGCCACATTCAGCCCGGTCTGGTCCATGATTTCGCGGAAACAGGTCGGGCTGGTGACATTAACTTCGGTCAGATAGCTGCCGATCACATCCAGGCCGGCCAGCAAGATACCGCGGCGCTTAAGCTCGGGCGCAACGGCGGCGGCAATCTCGCGGTCGCGTGCCGATAATGGCCGCGCCTCGCCGCGGCCGCCGGCCGCCAGATTGCCGCGCGTCTCGCCGCCTTGCGGAATACGTGCCAGCGCGTAATCGACCGGCACACCGTCGATGACCAGAATGCGCTTGTCGCCATCGCGAATCTCGGGAATATAGCGCTGCGCCATCACCGTGCGCGCGCCTTCATGGGTGATGCTTTCCAGAATCACGTTCAGGTTGGGGTCATCCGGCGTCACGCGGAAGATGCTGCTGCCGCCCATGCCGTCCAGCGGCTTGAGGATGGCATCCTGCTGCAGGCGCACAAAAGCCTTTAGCCGTGCCATATCGCAGCTGACCAGGGTCGGCGCGATCAGCTCGGGGAAATTCAGGATGGCCAGCTTCTCGTTGAAGTCGCGCAGCGCCTGCCCGCTATTGAAAATCTTCACCCCCTCTTTTTCCGCCAGCGAAAACAGCTGGGTGGTATAGAGATACTCCAGGTCAAACGGCGGGTCCTTGCGCATCACCACCGCGTTGAAGGCCGCCAGCGGCTGGCGCAGCTTATTGTCACAACGGTACCAGTCAGCCTTGTCCCCCGTGAGCGTGAGATTGCAGGCATCGACCAGCAAGCGCCCGCCTTCCAGCGAAATATCGCCGGCCTCGGCAAAAGACAAGGCATGGCCACGGCTGGCCGCCTCTTCCATCATGGCAAAGGTGGAGTCCTTGTAGATCTTGAAGCTCTTAAGCGGGTCGGCAATAAACAGGATGCGCATAGCAATGCTCCGCAAAGTCGGATGAAAAAAGCCGGCGACATGTCACCGGCTATCGGGCAAATGCCGGAATCAGGCGTCAGGATCGGTCGCTTCCAGCTCCAGCGCGGACGCAAGCAAAGCCAGACGGGCAATCACGCCATAGGCGTAGAAACGGTTGGGCGGACAATCCGGCTCACCGGCCTTGTCCGGCAGACACGGACACTCGAACGACAAGGGCACAAAGTGCATACCCGGCGCATTGAGGTTTTCGTCTATGCCACGCCCGGTATGCACGCGGTAAAAGCCGCCGATCACATAGCGGTCCATCATGTAGACCACCGGTTCGGCCACCGCTTCGTTAATGCTTTCGAAGGTGTACACGCCTTCCTGTACGATGACTTCCGAGACTTCCAGCCCCTCTTTCACCACCGACATCTTGTTGCGCGCCTTGCGGTTCAGGCCGACCACCTCTTCTGCGCTCTTCACCGACATGATGCCCATGCCGTAGGTACCGGCATCTGCCTTGACGATCACGAAAGGATCTTGCGTGATGCCGTATTCGGCATACTTGACGCGGATCTTGGCCAGCATCTCGTCCACGGTGAGCGCCAGCTCTTCCTCGCCCTGACGCGAATGGAAGTCCAGATTCGAACACTGGGCAAAATAAGGGTTGATCAGCCACGGATCGATGGACAAAAGCTTGGAAAAATCCTGACACACCTGATCATAAGCGCGGAAATGATGGGTCTTGCGCCGTACCGCCCAGCCGGCATGCAAAGGCGGCAACAGGGCCTGTTCCAGATTCTGCAACAGCGCCGGAATGCCGGCAGACAGATCATTATTGAGCAATACCACGCACGGATCGAAACCATCGGCTAGACGCAGACGATTACCCTGGCGCACGATAGGCTCCAGCAGCAGCTTGTCGCCGTTGGCGGCCACAAGCTCGGTCGGTTCGGTGATTTCCGGGTTCAGGCTACCCAGACGCACCTTAAGCCCGGCCTGGCCGAAGATGTGCGCCAGCGTCGCCACATTCTGCAGGTAAAAGGTATTGCGGGTATGGTTTTCCGGAATCAGCATCAGGCTGCGCGCTTCCGGGCAGACTTTGTCGACCGCGCTTTGTGCGGCCTGCACGGCCAGCGGCAGGAATTCCGGATTCAGATTATTGAAGCCGCCGGGAAACAGATTCATATCGACCGGCGCCAGCTTGAAGCCGCTGTTGCGCAAGTCCACCGAGCCGTAAAACGGCGTGTCGTGATGCTGCCACTGGCTGCGGAACCAGTGCTCGATCTGCGGCTGGGCCGCGATGATGCGGCTTTCGAGTTCGAGCAAAGGCCCTTTGAGCGCGGTAGTCAAATGCGGTACGGGCATGGCGTCCCCAATAATCAATCAAATGTAATTAACTGAGAATGGGGACAGCCGCCCCAGATTCAAGCCGCAAGGGTACTCAAGCGGCGGGAGCGGGCAACGGCAAGTCTTCGTTGTAATTGCGCCGGTACAACGCCCCCAGGCTCTGCCAGTCGAAGAAATGGTTTTGCGGGCCGTTATGCGTCACCTTGATCGCACCAATCACATTAGCCAGACGCCCGGTGACCTTCCAGTCCAGACCGCGGCTGATGCCGTACAGCAGGCCGGCGCGGAAAGCATCGCCACAGCCCATCGGATCGACCGGCGGCGCATCCATCTGCACGCGCGGAATCAGGTGCACGGTGTCGCCGACATAGATTTCGGCTCCCTTGGAGCCACGGGTCACGATCAGCGCCTTGACTTGCGAACGCAGCATATCCAGCGTCAGCCCGGCACGCTCGCGGATCAGTTCGCTTTCGTAGTCGTTAATCGCCACATAACTGGCCTTGCCGACGATTTCACGGATCTCGTCGGCCGACAACAGCGGCAGTTCCTGACCCGGATCGAAAATAAAGGGAATACCGGCATCGTGCAATTCCTGCGAATGCTGCAGGAAGGCGGCACGACCGCCAGGCGACAGAATGGCGATATCGACTGCATCAGGCACGTCGGAGATATGGTTGGTATCGCCGAAGTTCATCGCGCCGGGGTGGAATGCCATCAGCTGGTTGCCGTCGCGATCGGCAATGCCAAAGCACTGCGGGGTATACTGGCCGCGGATGACCTTGACGAAGCGTTCGTCGACACCGAAATTCTTCAGATGCTGGCGGTAAGGAGCAAAATCCTCGCCCACCGTGCCCATCAGGATAGGCTTCTCGCCCAACATGGCGAGGCTGTAAGCGATATTGCCGGCCGGGCCGCCAAACTCGCGGCGCATGGTGGGCGCGAGAAAGGTGGTCGAGATCTTGTGCAACTGATCGGGCAGGATCTGGCTGTCGAAACGGTCTTCGAACGAAAACAGGGTATCGTAGGCGATCGCCCCGCAGACAAGGATGGCCATGCTCACTCCAGAGCAAACGTAATCGCGGATTTTAACACGGAACAATTCCCGCCATCAGCGCCGCTGGGGTGGCAAGAGATAAGACTTACAGCAAGATATACACTATGAATGCAAAAAAAACCCGATTATTCCTACTTGCAATCCTGATGTCGTTTTCCGTCACTACGCAGTCGCAGGCAGCCAGCACCGATCTGGATCAGGCGCGCTTTAGCACCCTGTCCGGACAGAGCCAGAATCTGGCGCAGTGGCGTGGCAAAGTGGTGGTGGTCAATTTCTGGGCAACCTGGTGCGGTCCCTGCCGCGAAGAAATGCCGATGCTGGATGTGCTACGCAGCCAGTGGCGCGGACGCAAAGCCGAAGTGGTCGGTATCGCGCTGGATCAGCCGGTGGAAGTGCAAAACTTTGTACGCTCCTTGCGTATAAGCTACCCGGTCTTGCTGGGCGATGCCGACACGCTCCCGCTGATGCGCAGCCTGGGCAATAAAACCGGCGGCCTGCCCTTTACTGTCGTACTGGATCGCCAGGGCAAGATCGTGGCCCGCCTGACCGGCAAGCTGACCGAACAGAACCTGCGCCAGGCCGTCGAGCCGCATTTGTAAGGCCCTGCGCCCCCGACGAAAGAGACCCATGGCCCAAGCTTATTTCATTACCGGCACCGATACCGACTGCGGCAAGACCCACAGCACCGTCAAACTGATCCATCAGCTGCAAGCCCAAGGCCAGCGGGTGCTGGCGATGAAGCCGGTCGCTTCGGGCTGCCAGCGCCTGGCTGACGGCACGCTGGTCAACGACGATGTCGAGCGCCTGTGCGCAGCCAGCGGCCAGCAGGACCGGGCACTCATGTCGCCCTACCGCTTCGAGCCGGCCATCTCGCCGCATCTGGCCGCCGCCGAGGCCGGCATCGAAATCTCGCTTGAGCACATCCAGCAACATTACCGGCAACTGGCAGTAGACGCCGATGTGGTACTGGTTGAAGGCGCCGGCGGCTGGTTTGCCCCGCTGGGGGACACCCTCTCCATTCAGGAGCTGGCGCAGGCACTGGCGCTGCCGGTGATTCTGGTGGTGGGCATGAAGCTGGGCTGCATCAACCATGCACGCTTAAGCGCACAAGCCATCCAGGCCTCAGGCTGCAAGCTGGCTGGCTGGATAGCCAACCGCGTGGTGGCGGACCAGCCGCGCTACGCCGAAAATCTCGCCACCCTCAGGCAACTCCTGCCGGCGCCGCTGCTGCTCGAGTTGCCATGGGAAGGCTGAGCCCTTGCCTATTTTTTGCAAAGACACACAATGACCCGCAATAAAGAATGGCTACAGCGCAGCCGCGCCGCCGTCTGGCATCCGTGTACGCAGATGAAGCGCCACGAAACCCTGCCCATCGTGCCGATTGCCCGTGGCGACGGCGCCTATCTTGTCGATTTTGACGGCCAGCGCTATCTCGACGGTGTGTCGTCGTGGTGGGTCAATCTGTTCGGCCATAACGAAGCGCGCATCAAGGCCGCCATCAGAAGTCAGCTGGACGAACTCGACCATGTGATGCTGGCCGGCTTTACCCACCGCCCGGTGGTGGAATTATCCGAACGCCTGTCGGCACTGACCGGCCTCGGTCACGCGTTTTACGCCTCGGATGGCGCCAGCGCCACCGAGATCGCCCTCAAAATGAGCTTTCATTACTGGAAGAATCAGGGGCGCGTCCAAAAGCAGCGTTTTGTCAGCCTGGAAAACAGCTACCACGGCGAAACCGCAGGCGCGCTGGCGGTCACCGATGTGCCGCTGTTTTCCGCCACCTACGCGCCTCTGGTGAAAAACGGCTGGCGCGTGCCCTCGCCCGATGCACGCGGCGCACGCTCTGGCGAATCGGCACGCGATGTGGCGCTACGCGCAGCCACCAGTCTGGAAAACCTGCTGACCAAACATCATGGTGAAATCGCCGCGCTGATTGTCGAGCCTCTGGTGCAGGGCGCCGCCGGCATGGCCATGTATGACGCAGCCTACCTCACCCGCGCGCGCGCGCTGTGCGATCAGTACCAGATCCACCTGATCGCCGACGAGATCGCCGTCGGTTTCGGCCGCAGCGGCACGCTGTTCGCCTGCGAACAGGCCGGCATCCGCCCCGATTTCCTCTGTCTGTCCAAGGGCATCACCGGCGGCACCCTGCCGCTGTCGTGCGTGTTAAGCAGCGATGAAATCTATCAGGCCTTCTACCACGACGATGTGACGCGCGGCTTTTTGCACTCGCATAGCTATACCGGCAGTGCGCTGGCCTGCAGTGCGGCGCTGGCGGTGCTGGATATTTTCGAACAGGATGATGTGCTGGCACGCAATCGCGAGCAGGCGCTGCGCTTTGATGCGCTGCTTGTGCCCTTGCAGCAACACCCGCGTGTACGCCATTGGCGCCGCTGCGGCATGATCTGGGCTTTCGAGGTGGATAGCGCGCGTGCCGATTTTGCCCAGGCCTTTTTTGCCGCCATGCTCAAGCTGGGCTGTTTGCTGCGCCCGATAGGCAAGACCGTGTACTTTATGCCGCCTTATGTGGTGACCGAAGAAGACATGACGCTGCTGCGCGATGCGACACTGGCGACGCTGGAACTGCTGGAACAAGACGCCGGCGCCGGCGCGGCGGAAACCGCACTGCCCTGACGCAAAAAAGCGCCTGCCTCCCCAAGCGGGACGCAGGCGCTTGACTTAACTTAATCAAGCAATCAGATTGCGGCGGCCAGACGGCTACCCTGATCGATGGCACGCTTGGCATCCAGCTCGGCGGCCACATCGGCGCCGCCAATCAGATGCACGGTCTTGCCGGCTGCCTGCAGCGGCGCGACCAGTTCGCGCAGCGGATCCTGACCTGCGCAAATGATGACGTTATCCACCGGCAGGGTCTGGGTTTCACCCTTGATGGTGACGGTCAGGCCGGCATCGCTGATGCCCTCGTACGTGACGCCGGACACCATATTGACCCGCTTCATCTTCAGGCTCTCACGGTGGATCCAGCCGGTGGTTTTGCCCAAGCCTTCACCCACCTTGCTGTTCTTTCTTTGCAGCAGCCACACTTCACGCGCGCTTGCCGGTGCATGCATGCCCTTGGCCGACAAGCCACCGGCGCTCTCACCCCGGGTATCCACACCCCATTCGTCCATAAAGGCCGCCACATCAAGCGATGTCGACTCGCCGTCCTGGGTCAGGAATTCGGCGGTGTCAAAACCGATGCCGCCGGCGCCGATGATCGCCACCTTGCGCCCGACCGGCTTGCCATGCTTGTG
>NZ_RJTZ01000093.1:0-12923 GCF_024343515.1 Aquitalea sp. S1-19
CCACCAGCAAAAAATCGCTCACCCGGCCATCTCCATCAAAGGCAGACGCAGCGTGGCGCGCACACCGCCGGCCTGGTCATTACATAGCGTCAGGCTGCCACCCAGACGCGACAGGGTCACATGCGACAACAGCACACCGATCCCCATTCCGCCCGTCTTGCCCGAAGGCAGCATGGCGAGGCCGGCACGCTCCAGCTGCGCCTCGGACAGGCAGCCTTCCCGGTTAATGATGGTCAGTTGCAAGCTCCCCGCAGCCAAGGCCACCTCCAGCTCGACTTTGCCGCCACCGGCATCCGCCGCATTGTTCAGCAAATTAAACAAGGCGGCCCAGAAGCCGTTATCCAGCGCGAGCGCAGGTCCGCCGCTATGCCTGCCTTGCCAGCTCAAGACCACATCGGGGCGCAGCGCACGCCAGCCGGCAATGCGCGTGGCCAGCGCATCGAACAAGGGCAGGCATTCGCTGGCCGGCTCGGCATCATGCCGCAGCCGGGACAAGCCCTCGCGGCACTGCGCCAGTTGCTGACGCATCAGCAGCAGATCTTCGGCCAGCTCGGGATCATCGGCATAGGCGTCCGACAGCTCGTCCGACAGCAGGCTTAGCGTCGCCAGCGGGGTAGACAGGGTATGGGCGGCACTGGCCGCCTGCACACCCAGTGCCACCAGTTGCTCGTTACGCAATTGCGCCTCGCGCGCGGCCGCAAGCGCTGCCTCGCGCCCGGCCAGCTCGCGCGACAGGCACGACACCACGCCGACAATCAGCATGACCGACAGGGCAAAAGTCAGCCACATACCGGCTAAATGCAGGGTAAAAGCGTAAGCCGCATCGCCACCGGCCACCGGCCATGGCAGATGCCAGAAAAAAAGTCCGCCATAAGCCAGCAAAGACAGGCCACCCAGGCTCCAGGCAAAACGCGCGGGCAACAATAAGGCAGCAAACAGAATGGGCGGCAGATAGAGCGAAGCCAGCGGATTGGCCGCACCGCCGCTCAAAGCCAGAATTTCAGTCAGGATCAATACATCGGCCAGCAAGCCCAAGGCCAAGGCATGCGTGTGAAGCAGCGCAGCAAAAAGCCCATGCGCCAGCGCCAGATTGATGAGTGCCAGCATCGCCAGCGCCTGTATGCACAAGCCCCACGGCAAGACTACGCCTTGCCAGAACAGCAGACCCAACAATAAGGCGGCAGCCAGCAGCATCAACCAGCGCAACTGGATCATGCGTTTGGCGGCATTGGTAAACAAGACAGGGGATAAGGGCACAGGCATGACCACAACTTTACCATCAGCATCTGTGGGCGGCGAAGGCTGCGACAATTTGCCGCAAGGCAGAGACGGCATCCGGGCTTACCATTTACGGATGAAAATGCCTTTCCTGCTCCCACTGCTGTTTGCCGCCGCACTTGCTGCCTGCACCCCCAAACCCGAAGCGCTGCCCTTCAAGGGCAGCGATGTCAGCACCGAAACCTTCGGTGGCGACTTCACCCTGACGACACACCAGGGCAAACAAGTCTCGCTTGCCGATTACAAGGGCAAAGTGGTCGCACTGTTTTTCGGTTACACCCATTGCCCCGATATCTGCCCGACCACCTTGCTGGAATACGCCGCCGCGATGAAAACGCTGGGCAAGGACAGTGATCAGGTGCAGGTATTGTTTGTCTCGGTGGATAGCAAACGCGACACGCCGGCGGTACTCGCCGGCTATGTGCCGCATTTCGATGCGCGCTTTATCGGCCTATCCGGCAGCGAAGCCGAACTCAAAACAGCCGCCGGGCGTTTCAAGGTGGTGTCGCAGGTATTACCGACCGAAGGCGGCGGCTATCTGATCGATCATAGTGCCGGCTCCTATCTGCTGGATAGCAGCGGCAAGCTGCGGGTGTACCTACCTTACGGCACCCCCGCCGACACCCTGGCACACGACATCAGGCTATTGCTTGACTAGACCCGGAACTGCGCCATGGTTTCACGCATGCGCTCTGCGGTACGACTGACATCGGCGGCAGAAGCGGCAACCTGACGGATGATGGCGCAGTTTTCTTCGGCCGCCTGTGCCACCATCTCGACTTTTTGCGCAATCATCTGGTTGGCCGAGCTTTGCTCGCCCAGCGCCAGGCCGATATTACTCACGCTCGCCAGCACCTGGTCGGCATTGCTGCGCACCTCGCCGATAGCCTGCTGTGCGCCCTGCGCCATCTCGACGCTGCTGACCACCTGCGCCACCGTCTGCTGCATGGTCTCGACCGCCTGGCGCGTACCGCTACTCACACTGCCCAGCAAGGCACCGATTTCACTGGTCGACTGGCTGGTACGCTCGGCCAGCTTGCGCACCTCGTCCGCCACCACGGCAAAGCCACGCCCTTGTTCACCGGCGCGCGCCGCCTCGATAGCGGCATTCAGCGCCAGCAAATTGGTCTGGTCGGCAATATCGCGTATCACCTGCACTACCGACGAGATCTGCAGCGCCTGCTCGTTCAACTGGCCGATTTCGCTGGCACTGCCATCGACACTGTCGGCAACCGACTGGATGCGCGCCACGGTTTGCTGCACCACCTGTTCGCCCTTGACCGAATGGGTCTGCGCCTGCGCCGTCTGCTGGCCGGCCTGCTGCGCACTATCCGAAATATGCTGCACCGCCACCATCATCTGCTCGACCGTCGCTGCCATCGCTACCGCCGCCTGGCTGGAATGCTCGGAAGCCTGCGACACTTGCGCCGCCGAATCGGACACCGCTGCCGCCGACTGGCTGAAGTCCTGCACATCCTTGCCCAGCGAAGCAAAAGTCTGTGCCAGCTTGTCCATCAGCCCGTTAAAGGATTGCGCCATCTGCCCCAGTTCGTCATGGCGCCGCACCGTCACCCGCTGGCTGAAATCGTTGTGCACACCGGCCGCCTCCACCACCTTGCCCACATCGGCCAAAGGCGAGCTGATCGAGCGCACGTTAAAGAGGGTATACACCATCCCCCCGCCAAAACAGATCCCCAGTAGTGCCAGCATGCCAAGCCAAGTGTTGCGGTAACGCTCTTCTGCAGCTTCATGCTCGCTGGCAGCAACCTTGACCTGCAGCTCGACCAGCCCGCTCAACTCGGCCAAACCCTGATTGGCCAAGCCATCATATTCGGCCACCAAGACTTGCAGGCGGACAGGATCCGGCTGCGGCTTGGCCGCTTCATTCAGCAAGGACTGCAATACCGGCAGCCGCTTGCTGGTGATGGATTCATATTTTTCGACGCCGATGCGCTCCGCTGCAGTCAGCTGGGTCGCCGTATATTTTTTCCATAGCGTGCTGTTCTGCGGCAGCAGCGCCCCTATTTTTTCGAGCACACCAGCGATAGCTACCGCCTCGCCTTTCTCCGCAAGTCTGACCAGCTGCAAACCCTGAAAGTGCATTTCACTCAGATTGAAGCGCATCTGCCCCAAATCAGCCAAGGGAACGGCACGATCTTCGTAAACCGTATTCAATGCTGTATTGGTCTGCTGCAAGGCATACAAGGCAAAACCACCAATCAGCATCATGCCGGCCAGCAAGGCCAGCGATTGCAGATAAAGGCGCTTTGCGATGGACAGGGTGTTTTTCATTTGAATGCTCCACCAGCGGAGTAATTGACAGATAAAATTATGCCTTTAGTATAACTTAATCAAATTGCAATAGTTTAAAGGCTCTAAATAAATTACTGCAGTACAGCAAATGTACTGCGACATCATGTCGCATTCCCCATCAAAGACATCAGCATTAGTATCGCCACACCCATGACTCCCCTTCTGGCGATGATGAAAACCTGCACTCCCCTTGTCCTGCTCCCGCTTGCCCTTGCCGTCCACACCGCCTGGGCCGAATCCATGCCTGCTACTGTACTGGACGAAATCGTCGTCACCGGCGCGCGCACCGTCAGCCCGCTCGTCGTCACTGCCGACCCGCAGGCGCCGCGCCGGCCGGTCGCCGCCGCCGACGCGGCCGACTTTCTGAAGACGGTCCCCGGCATGAGCAGCATCCGCAAGGGTGGCGCTTCGTCCGACCCGCTGCTGCGCGGGCTGGGCGGCTCGCGCCTGGCGGTGCAGGCCGACGGCCACTTCCTGTACGGTGGCTGCGGCGGGCGCATGGATCCGCCGACCGCGTACATCGTTCCCAGCGCATACGACCTGGTCGAGGTCATCAAGGGCCCGCAGTCGGTCAAATACGGGATGGGGCTGATCAGCGGCGCCGTCAATTTCGAGCGCAAGACCGAGCCGTTTGCCGAGGCCGGCACCCGGCTTAACCTGTCGGCGACCGGCGGCAGCTTCGACCGCAATGACGCGTGGCTCGACGCGACCGTCGGCAGCCAGCTAGGCTATGTTCGCGCGATCGGCACCCAGGCGCACGGCGGCGACTACCAGGATGGCAACGGGGATAAGGTGCACTCGGCATTCGAACGCCACAGCGCGACCGCGATCGCCGGCTTCACGCCCGACGCCGACACCACCATCGAGCTGTCCGCCGACCGCAGCCGCGGCGAAGCCGCCTACGCCGACCGTTCGATGGACGGCACCGTATTCGACCGCGACGCGTGGGGCATCAAGGCCGAGCGGCGGAACCTCACGCCGTGGCTGGCCGCGCTGCGCGCCGAATACGGCCACAGCTACGTCGACCATGTGATGGACAACTTCAGCCTGCGTCCGCAACCGGGCATGAAGATGCTGAGCAATCCTGACCGCGAGACCGACACCGCGCGCGTCGCCGCCGATCTCAGGCTCGCCAGGGCCGAACTGACCGTCGGCGCCGACTGGCTACAAGACGACCATACCTTCCGCGGTGGGGTAGATTACACAGGCAAGCCGCGCTCGCCAGACCAGAGCTTCGACAGTGCCGGCGTGTTCGCCGAGGGCAAGCTACCGCTGGGCACCAGCGAACAACTGGTCGCCGGCCTGCGCCACGACCGCGTCGACGCGCTCTACGATACGGGCTTTGGTAACGCGGCCTTGCGCAACACCGAGCAGCGCTACAACCTGACCTCTGGCTTTGTCCGGCTGGAAAGCAGGCAAGGCGCGTGGACGCCGTATATCGGATTGGGAATCGCCCAGCGTGCGCCGGACTTCTGGGAGCGCGCCAAGACAAATGGCGCCAAGCTGAACAAGGAAAGCAACACCGAACTCGACTTCGGCACGCTGTACAGGAACGGCACGCTGCAGGCGTCCGTCTCCGGCTACCTGTCGCGTATCGACGACTTCATCCTGCTCGAAGGCAAGCCGGGCTCAATCGCCGGCAGCGCCCGCAACGTCGACGCCCGCCGCGCCGGCTTCGAGGCGGACGCCAACTGGCGCTTCGCGGCCAACTGGCACGCGGGTGCGACGCTCGCCTATGCGTGGGGTGAGAACCGCAGCGACGGCAAGGCGCTCGCACAGACGCCGCCGCTGGAAGGCCTGCTGACGCTGGGCTGGGAAAATGACAGGCTGGCGCTGGCCGCCCATGTGCGCGGGGTCGCCCGCCAGGGCCGGGTCGCACCGGGGCAGGGCAATATCGTCGGCACCGATCTTGGCGAGAGCGGCGGCTTCGCGACGGTAGGCCTGAAGGCCGGCTACCAGCTGAACGACGCGATCCTGCTGTCGGCCGGCGTCGACAACCTGTTCGACCGCGCCTACGCCGAAGCGCTCAACAAGGGCGAGCCCAACGGACTCAACCCGATAACCGGCCGCATCAACGAACCTGGCCGCACGCTGTGGCTACAGCTGCAGGGCCGCTGGTAAGCCCGGGCTAACGGCGCAACTCTCACGCCCGGCCATGGCCTTGCCGGGCGTGCCATTTCATCCATTCGAAAACCTTTCCATGTCCCGTACCTCCGCTCTGGCACTCACTGCACTCGCCTGTGCCACCAGTTCCACCCCGTTCGCAGATCCAGTGCAACTAGAAGAAATTGTGGTTACCGCCACCGGCACGCCGCAGCCGATTGAAGACGTACAGGCCTCGGTCCAAGTGATCGATCGTCAAACGCTGAGCCAGCACTCGGCTCATAGCGTCACCGAAGTACTCAAGTCCGCCACTGGTGTGCAAACTAACAACTCCGGCGCCTCCGGCGCCATCTCAATCCGCGGCTTCAACAGCAACCAGAGTCTGGTGCTGATCAACGGCCAGCGCCGTACCAACAACTACAGCAGTAACAACCCCAACCAGATCAGCACCTTCGATATCGAACGTATCGAGATCGTGCGCGGCCCCATGTCCTCGCTGTATGGTTCGGATGCACTGGGTGGAGTGGTGAACATCATCACGCGTCAGCCGGGAGAAGACTCAGGCTTCAGCGCCCAGATGACTGCAGGTGCCGCACGCGAGGGGCGCGAAACCCTTCAGACAGGGCTCAACGCCAGCTTTGGCAACAGTACGCTGGGCCACTTGCTGACCTTGGAGCAAGAACAGCGCCAGCCCCTGCGCCACGATGATTCTACCCAGGACGATGCGGGTAGACTGATCAATCTTTCGGCCGCCTATCGTGGGAAATGGTCACCTGATGGCGTGCAATCGCTGGGCTGGGAGGTGGAAATCTTCGATCGAGACAATGACCGTGATGCCGAAGTGCTGGTTCGTCGCCCCGGTGGTGGAAAACCGACTTTCGATAGCGTAGCGTACAGCAACTACGAGGATGAACGGCGTAATTTCTATGGCCTCGACTATCAACGCCAGATCGGCGCGGGCGAACTCAAGCTGCGCACAAGCTATGGCCGCAGCAGCGGAGCGACCAATCGCAGTTTCCCGGAGACGCTGAAGGAAAACACGCTCTACAAGCAGTACCAAAGCGACGCGTTTTATCGTGTTCCCCTGTTCGGCGAACACAAGCTGACCTTGGGGGGCGGCTATAACCATGACAAATTGGATGTGACCATCAACTCGCAGCCGGCGTCTCGAAACAACCGCTTTCTGCTGCTGCAGAACGAGTGGCAGATCAATGATGCATGGACCTTGGTCGCTGGCGGACGCTACGACCGCTTCGATGATTTTGGCAATGCCTTTACCCCCAAGGCAAGCCTAGGCTGGGACGATGACGGCTGGCGTGCCCGCCTCGGTTATGGGAAAGGTTTCCGCGCACCCTCTCTGCTGGAGCAGTACGCCAGTTTCAGCCGCGCCGGCGGAACAACCATCATTACCGGCAACCCAAACTTGCAGCCAGAACAGTCGCAATCCTGGGAACTGGCGCTCGGTCGTACCTTGGGTAACCTCAACCTGGATGCCGTACTACACCATAGCGACGTGGATGACCTGATCAACGCGCGTCTGGTACGCAGTGTCCCCATCGTTGGCGGTCGCTATCTTGGCTTCTACGAATATGAAAACGTGGATAAGGCCCGTATCCGCGGTCTGGAGTTAAATGCCCAATGGAAAGCCACCAACGCACTGACCCTGCAGGCAGGTTATGACTGGCTTGACGCCGTTGATGCCAATACCGGCCTGCGCCTGGAAGGCCGCGCGAGCCGCACCGCCCGTCTGGAAGGCAGCTACGCCCTGACTAGCGATTGGCGTATCACTACCCGTGCCCGCCACATCGGGGGCTACCTGTCACGCAAGCCGGACTGCCGGGCCAACTGCCAGTTGTTTAACACGCGCCAGAGTTTGGTCGACCTGAATATCAGGCACTACCTGACCGAGCAGGTCGAACTGTTTGGCGGGATCGACAACCTCTTCGATCAGCGCGACCCGAGCAACTACGTCAACAACAACGCCGGCACGGGCGGCGGCAGAACCGATCCTGATGCTCGCTATTTCTATGTCGGCGGCCGTGTCGAGTTCTGAGTCTGACGCGCCTGCCGGCCTCTGGGCCGGCAGGTTGAGGAATACTGAATGAAAGATCACATCATTACCCGGGGGCGATATTCAACGGTTGCGGCACGCGGCCTGAACCTGACGGGTCTGCCCCTGCTTGGGCCGGTTCTGCGCCACCCTCTATTCATAACCAGTCTTCAGTTCGTCAGCGTCTCGCTGTTGCTGCTGGCCATTGGCCTGGGACTTTTTAGTGAAGACCGTAAGGATGGCCTTACCGTCGTGTTGTTCTGGGGCGTCTTCTGGCCCTTGCTGACCTGCGTGACAACCCCCAGCCTAGGGCCAGTATTCTGCGCTATCTGCCCGCACGGTGCCCTAGGCAAGTGGCTACAGCGCTTCAGCTTGAAGCGGCGCTTTCCCAAGGCCCTGCGTGGTGCCTGGATCAGCTTCAGCCTGCTCTTCCTAGGCTATTGGGTTCTAGCATTCAGCGCCCCCGATCTGCTCAGCGCCTCCACCCAGGCCACGGCCTGGTACTTCCTGCTGTTCACCCTGTTCGCCGTCGGCTGCTTCCTGTTCTATGCCAACATGGCCTACTGCAAACACATCTGTCCGCTGGGACGCGTATTAGCCAGTCATGGCAAGGTGGGCGGGCTGAGCATCCGCACGGAACAGCGCGACTGCAGCAGCTGTGCCACGTTCGAATGCGCTAAAGCCTGCCATTATCACCTGTCGCCGTTCCGCTTCGAGGAACGCAACAACATGGACAACTGCACTCTTTGCCTCGATTGCGTACAGGCCTGCGACAGCGCAGAGTTGCACTGGATGCGCCCGGGCCAAAACCTGAACCAGCCAATCCAACGTGCCGATCCGCATGATTACTGGGTAATTATCCTGATTCTGGCCATTGCCGGGGTCGGCATTCAGTTCTTACACGGTTTGCAGCACACCGGTCTGCGCGACAGCCTGCCTTGGAATGTGGTCGGCCAGTGGCTGCAGCAAAGCCTATCGCTGAACGCCGACACCTGGAATCTCTCCGGCCTACTGGCCCTGTTGCTGGCTCTATTGCTAACTGTGCCGATCGCGGCGCTGGGTTACCGATCGGCCGCACGACTGCTCGGGCAGCCGCCACAGACATTAGCGCTCGATCTGGCCTACGCACTGGCACCCATGGCCATTCTCGGCCTAGTCCCCCACGCGGTTGGCACCTTTGCCATGAAATACGGCCCGACGCTGGTCAATGAGACAGGCGCACTGCTCGGCTACACCTGGCAAGCCAAGCCCTTCGCCCAGCGCGGCGACACCTGGCTGAAGGTCGTCAACCTGCTGCCCTGGCTGGGCATCCTCTGGAGCCTACGTCTGACCTGGCAGCGAACGGCCCGTTGGAGCGCAGGAAAGGCGCAGCTTTGGGCCATCTGGGGCTTGGCATGCGCACCCATATGGCTCTATAGCGCGGTTATGATCACCAAGCTTGCTGCATTCATCCTGCTCCCCATGCCGCATCACCATTAGGACGACCCATAGGAAGTCTTATGGTGAAATCAGCCGCACCTCACTCCTACTCGACGAGGCCAAGCGCTCCGGCGATCCGCCTTTGATCATCAAGGGTTGATACTCGGCGGCTTCACCATAATGCGCGATGTTGATCTCAGCCTGCCATTTTGATTAGCGCTAATGCAATTTGCCGGCAACGTGCATCGCGGGAATAGCGATGCGCAAAAGAAACGAGCTCGCCCTCGACGAGTTGTTGCAATGCGTTTTCAAACTGCTAGAACGCACTGCCGAATAGCTCTACTGAAGACATGGGCGTGATATATAGGGCGCACTCCAAGGCGGTGCTAAGCGCAATCAAGCCGGACGCGCAGCGGCTACGGCAGGCGCATGAATCTGCCGATCGCTCGGTGGAAGGCTCCGCACTCGACCGCGACACGAGGGGAGCAAAGCCGATGCAGCCCCACACATCAGGCGAAAACACGGCCGCTGGAGGGCCTGCTGACGCTGGGTTGGGAGAACGACCGCATCGCGCTCGCCGCCCATGTGCGCGGCGTCGCCCGCCAGGGCCGGGTCGCGCCGGGGCAGGGCAATATCGCCGGCACTGACCTGGGCGAAACCGGCGGCTTCGCGACGGTGGGCCTCAAGGCCGGCTACCGGCTGAACGACGCCATCCTGCTGTCAGCCGGCGTCGACAACCTGTTCGACCGCGCCTACGCCGAAGCGATCAACAAGGGCGAGCCCAACGGACTCAACCCGATAACCGGCCGCATCAACGAACCTGGCCGCACGCTGTGGCTACAGCTGCAGGGCCGCTGGTAAGCCTAGGCTAACGGCACCACTGTCACGCCCGGCCATGACTGTGCCGGGCGTGTCTTTTCATTCAGAAATTTTTCATAAGTGGCAGCTTACAAAAGCAACGGTGCACGCCAAGGCGGGCACCGTTTTTTTATGGTTTCCGCCGCCGCCACAACCATAGCAGAATCAGCAACGCAGCCAGTCCCAACATCGGTGCACCAAACCAGTCCCAGCTGCCATCCGGATTGAGCCAGAATGCCGGTGCCGAGGCACCGACATTGGCGCCGGCGATCACCTGCGTATTCTCGACCACATCGGAAGCCGCGCCAGCCAGTTGCGAGGCTTGTGCGGCGTACAGCCCCACCATCATGCTAATCAGTTTGCGCATAGCCAACTCCTCTATCATGACATTGCAGACACTCACACCAGCATATGCATAAGAAGCCGGGTTTGCCGGCCACAATGCGGCGGGCAAAAAAGAAGCCTCCGCACAGGGAGGCCGCAAACTTTGGATAAGGCCAGCTTGACACAGCAAGCGCACCTTGCCCATGCGACCAATTGTCGCAGCCAGGCTGCGGCGAGGAATTGCCACTGCGGACACTTTCCCGCTGTTAAGCCAGCCTTAAGGCAACGCCACTAAGCTGCATAGCATGACCCAGCACAGGGAAACATGATGTCAGCCCAACCCGATACCCTATGCCAGCAGCACTGCCGCCTCAGCCGAAGCGGTGAGGCAGAACACGATGAACTGGCCGCCTTCGTGGCACAAACCTTCTGGCAGCACTACCAGGCGCGGCCGGATCACTTTCTGCCGTGGCTGCTGGGCGAGGCGGATCAGCAGCAGATCCGCGCCGTACTCGGTGTCAGGCTGGCCGAGCATGCACCGCTGTATCTGGAGCAGTATCTGGATGAGAGCATCGAGCAGCGTCTGGCCTGCACACTGGGCAGACCAGTCGCCCGCACGCAACTGGCAGAAATCGGCAACCTCGCCGCACATGACCGCCAGGCCGGCGCGCTGATCCGCATGCTGGTGCTGACCATGCAGGCGGCTGGCCGCCCGTGGGTGGTATTTACCGCGACGCGCCGCCTGGGGAAGATGCTGGGCCATATGGGCTTGCAGACGATCGCTCTGGCTCCGGCCGATCCGGCATGCCTGCCGCCAGAACAGCAACAGCGCTGGGGCAGCTACTACGCCCAGGCGCCCTGGGTGACACTGGGTCTGATCGAACCTTCCTACCAGGCGCTGGCTGCACGTCTGGCAAACCAGCCGCACTGGACGGCCTGGCAGCACCTGGCTCACAGCTTTGCCGAGCGCCTGCGGCTGGAGGCAAAGCCATGAACACGCCACTGTGGCAAACACTGCAGACCGCCCTGCAGCAAAGCGGCAGCCGCATCGTTCTCGACGATGGGACGCATCGCTATCCGGCCGACGAACTACTGGCGGCGGTCGACGCCGCAGCCTCCGCGCTGGCAGCTTACCGCGTGGTCGCGCTGGCCGCCGACAACGGCTGCGACTGGGTCATCGCCGACCTGGCCGCACTACAGGCTGGCGTCACGCTGGTGCCGTTGCCGCTGTTTTTTTCACCGGCGCAACAGGCGCATGTGCTGGCCAGCAGCAAGGCGGAACTGCTGCTACAGCCCATGCCTGGGGCCCCACTCTTTCCCGGCTGCCGCACACTGGGCGCGACCGTACTGCAGCCGGACGCCACCAGACACAGCGACAGCGCCAAAATCACCTTTACCTCCGGCACCACCGGAGCCCCCAAGGGCGTCTGCCTGAGCCAGACGCTGCTGCTGGCCACTACCCGCGCACTCCTGGATGCCAGTGGCGGCGCAAGCCTGCGCTCACACCTGGCCGTGCTGCCGCTGTCGACGCTGCTGGAAAATGTCGCCGGTGTCTACCGTGCCTTGCTCGCAGGCGCATGCTGTCATGTGCCGCCACTGGCGCAGGTCGGCCTGTCCGGCAGCTCGGGCTTTGACGTCGCCCGCCTGTGCCGCGCACTGGACACCTACACCCCCGCCAGCCTGATTCTGGTGCCACAACTGCTGGGCGAGCTCGTCGCCGCCGCACAGGCTGGCTGGCAGGTGCCGGCCAGCCTGCGCTTTGTCGCGGTGGGTGGCGCCCGCGTCGCCCCACGCTTGGTCGAGCATGCCCGCGCGCTGGGTCTGCCGGTATACGAAGGCTACGGGCTGTCTGAATGCGGGTCCGTGGTCTGCCTGAATACCCCGGAACAGGACAGGCCAGGCAGCGTCGGCCGGGTGCTGCCGCATGTCAGCGTAGAAGTCGTCAACGACGAGCTGGTCATCACCTTGCCGGACGCCAGCGCTTACCTGGACGATCCGGCCAGCTTCAGCACGCGCGTCAAAAGCGGCGACCGCGTCCGGATCGACGCCGACGGCTTTGTCCACGTCAACGGGCGCAGCAAGCATCTGCTGATTACCGCCTTCGGTCGCAACGTGTCCCCCGAATGGGTGGAGAGCGAATTGCTGGCACAGGGCGTGATACGCCAGTGCGTGGTTCTGGGCGAGGCGCTGCCGGCGCTGGTCGCGCTGGTGTTTGCCCCGGGAGCCGACGACCAGCATGTGCAGCAGGCTCTGGATCACGCCAGCCTTAGCCTGCCCGACTATGCGCGCGTGGCGCACTTTATCCGTCTGGAGACCCCCTTGGTGCCCGGCAGCCCGCTGATGACCGACAACGGCCGGCCCAGACGCGCGCTGATTGCCGAACACTACGCGACGGCCCTGGCCGCCCTTACCCTCCCTCGCACCGGAGTCCAAGCATGACTTTCTATCCGAAACTATTGGCCGCCACGGCCAGCGGCCGCGACTATCTGCTGGCCAGCGAACTGATCCATCAGGCCATGGCCGGCACCATGGATGCGGCAAGCTACGCCGCCTATCTGACCCAGGCCTTCCATCATGT
>NZ_RJTZ01000094.1:0-12821 GCF_024343515.1 Aquitalea sp. S1-19
GAGCTGGACGAGCTCTTTATGATCTGCGACCGCATCGCGGTGCTGGCCGATGGCCGTCTGTCGCCGGCGATTGCCACGGCTGACGCCAGTGTGGAATTGATAGGCCGCTGGATGAGCGGCGACTTTAGCGAGAAGGACAGCCATGTTCCAGCTTGAAACCCGCCCTGTGCCCTCGGCGACCATGCGCCTGCTGTCGCCGCTGATTGCCGCGCTCTTGATGCTGGCCTCCGGCTTTGTGCTGTTTACTCTTTTGGGTCAGCCGGCACTCAAGGCGTTTTATGTGTTTTTCGTGCAGCCGTTGACCACGCTTTACGGCGTGGGCGAGTGGCTGCTCAAGGCGACGCCGCTGTTGCTGTGCTCGCTGGGCCTGTTGATCGCCTACCGCGCCAATGTGTGGAATATCGGCGCCGAAGGCCAGTTGGTGATGGGCGCGATTGCCGGCGGTGGTGTGGCGCTGGCTTTTCCCGATGTCAGCGCATCGTGGCTCATGCCGGCCATGCTGGTGGCCGGTGTCGCAGGCGGTATGGCGTGGGCGGCATTGCCGGCCTTGCTGCGTACCCGTTTTCACACTAACGAGATTCTGGTCAGCCTGATGCTGGTGTATGTGGCCGGGCTGGGGCTGCGCTTTCTGGTCAATGGCCCGTGGCGTGACCCGGAAGGCTTCAATTTTCCGCAGTCGCGCATGTTCCACGAAGCCGCCATTTTGCCGCTCTTGCATCCCGAGATGCGGGTCACCGTTGCCGGCGTGCTGGCGCTCATGCTGGTTGGGCTGATCTGGCTGTTTTTAAGCAAGAGCTGGCTGGGCTTTCGCCTGACGGTGGCCGGGCAGGCGCCGGCGGCGGCGCGCTATGCCGGCTTTGGCGAGCGGCGCAATGTCTGGATCGCCATGCTGATTTCCGGCGGTTTTGCCGGGCTTGCCGGTGTGGCTGAAGTGGCGGGGCCGCTGGGGCAGTTGCAGCCTTCGGTGTCGCCCGGCTACGGTTTTGCCGCGATTATTGTCGCCTTTGTCGGCCGCCTTAATCCGCTTGGCGCCTTGCTGGCCAGCCTGCTGATGTCGCTTCTGTATCTGGGGGGAGAGACCGCGCAGATGGAGCTGGGTTTGCCGGCTGCCATCACCGGTTTGTTCCAGGGTCTGTTGCTGTTTTATCTTCTGGCCGCCGATCTGTTTATCCATTACCGCGTGCGCCGTAGCGAGCGCGCCCCTGCTGCCGTACTCAAGGAGGCGACCCGATGAATGAAGGCCTGATTCTGGCGCTGCTCTTGTCCACCGCCAGTGCTGCAACCCCCTTGATGCTGGCTGCGCTGGGCGAGCTGGTGACCGAGCGCAGCGGTGTGCTTAATCTGGGGGTCGAAGGCATGATGCTGGTTGGTGCCGTGGCTGCTTTTGCCACCATGAGCCATAGTGGCAGCCCGCTTTTGGCATTCGGCGTTGCCATGCTCTCCGGCTGCGCCCTGTCCTTGCTGTTTGGCGTGCTGACCCTGCATCTGATGACCAACCAGGTGGCGACCGGTCTGGCATTGACCCTGTTCGGCGTCGGTCTGGCGGCTTTTGTCGGCCAGCCTTATGTGGGCGGCGTGGTCAAAGGGGTCGAGCCACTGTTGTTCGGTCTCGACCCGATAACGCTGCTGGCTTTTGTGCTGTGTGGCGGCCTGTGGTGGTTTCTGAACAAGAGCCGAGCCGGCCTGCTGTTGCGTGCGGTCGGGGAAAAGCCGGCGGTGGCTGACGCCATTGGCTATCCGGTGCGCCGCATCCGCTATCTTGCCGTGCTGTTCGGCGGGGCGATGGCGGGTCTGGGCGGCGCTTTCCTGTCGCTGGTGAATACGCCGATGTGGGTGGAGGGCATGACGGCCGGGCGCGGCTGGATCGCGCTGGCGCTGGTGGTGTTTGCCACCTGGCGTCCGGAGCGGGTGTTGCTGGGGGCGTGGCTGTTTGGCGGCATGACCGTATTGCAGTTTCATGCGCAGGCGCTGGGTCTGGCCATTCCGTCCGAGTTTTTGTCCATGCTGCCTTATCTGGCGACTATTGCCGTGCTGGTGCTGATCTGCCGCAATCCGCGCACCATCTTGCTCAACCAGCCCTTGTCGCTGGGCAAGTCCTATCATCCTGACCGCTAGCGGCAGCCCCTGTGCTCCAGCACTAGACTTGCTGTAGCCAAGACAAGGAGCGGAGTATGGAAGACTGGAGCTGGATCAGCATCGCCATCATTGTGCTGGACGCATTTTTGGTGGTCGGTGTGGCGCTGCGGGTGATGCTGACGCGCCATCCGCCCGGCTCCAGTTTTGCCTGGATACTGGTGACGCTGGCCGTGCCTTTTGGCGGCTTTGTCCTGTATCTGCTGGTGGGCGAGCGACCGATCGGGCGCTCGCGGCGCGAGCGGGTGCAGGATTTTACCCTGCGCTTTCGCGGCTGGCAGTTGCCAGGCTCTGCCCCTTTGCTGGCGGGGAGCGAGGCTAGCCGCGATTTTGAAGCCATGGCGGTATTGGCCGAACGCATCACCCATCTGCCTGCGCGCGCAGGAAATGCGCTGACGCTGATGAGCGAGACGCGGGCCATTTTGCATGCGCTGGCCTGCGACATTGCTACGGCGCACACCAGCGTGGATCTGGCGTTTTATATCTGGAACGCAGGCGGCGAGGCCGATGAAGTCGAGGCGGCGCTGGCGGCGGCAGCCGCGCGCGGCGTGCGCTGCCGTGTGTTGCTGGATGCCATGGGTTCCAAGGTCTATCTGGCCGGGCCGGGGGCTGCGCGCTTGCGTGCCGCCGGTGTTAGGGTCGAGGCGGCGATGACGGTCAGGGCATGGCAGATGCCGTTTGTGCGTGCCGATTTGCGCCTGCACCGCAAGATTGCGCTGATTGACGACAGTGCCGGTTATACCGGCAGTCTCAATCTGGTCGACCCGCGTTACTTCAAGCAGGACGCCGGAGTGGGCGAGTGGGTGGATGCCATGGTGCGCATCGCCGGGCCGGCGCTGGATGGTTTGCGGGCGGTATTCGCCTATGACTGGATGCTGCAGACCGGCGAGCCGCCGCTTGGCGCTCTGGCGGCGCAGGCAGAGGCCGGAGCGCCGCTGTCGGTGGTGCAGGTGGTGCCCTCGGGGCCGGGTTTTGATCGCGGCGTCAATCTGCGGCTGATTCTGGAGGCGGTCAACCGTGCCCACTCCCGCCTGCTGCTGACCACACCCTACTTTGTGCCGGGCGACGCCTTGTCGCTGGCGCTGCAAAATGCGGCACTGCGCGGGGTGGAAGTGCGCTTGTTGCTGCCGGAAAAGAACGACTCGCGTCTGGTGCAATACGCCAGCCGCTGGTACTTCGACGATCTGCTGGCGGCCGGTGTGCGGGTCATGCAGTACCGTGGCGGACTTTTGCACACCAAAAGCATCACCGTGGATGACACCCTGTCCCTGTTCGGTACCGTCAACCTCGATACGCGCAGCCTGCATCTGAACTTCGAACTGATGCTGCTGGTGCTGGACGAGAGTTTTACCCGCGCGCTGGTGGCCTTGCAGCAGTCGTATGAGGCGGATGCCGTCTTGCTTGATGCCGCGGCCTGGCGGCAGCGCGGTATGGCGGCACGGCTGAAGGAAGGCATGTCCAATCTGGTGTCGCCGCTGCTGTAGCGCGGCGGGTGTTTACAGCAAGGGGCTGTTGAGCCGGGCCTGCAGCAGCTGGGCCTTGGCGTCGGCGAGTGCTTGCAGTAACTCCTGCCCCAGGCGCGACAGCGCCTCGGGCGTCTGCAGGGCAGGGTCGCTAGGCAGGTCATAGCAGAAATGTGCCTCGCTAATCAGATTGCGCAGGCCTTGAATCGAATATTGCATGAGTTTGGAAATGCCGGAATGCTTGAGAAAGCAAACCATTCTGGCAGAACGCCGCGTATCCGGTATTGACCATGCACAAACTTTCCCGCCTTGGCCGTGCCCAAACCCATGTTTTTATCCACAAACCGCCTGTTTCCAGACTTTTTATCCACAGCACTTCTTGAATTTTTTGCCCGAGCCGCAGGGGCAGGGATCATTGCGGCTGATCTTGCTATCGACGCGGCGTTGCGGTTCTTGCGGTGCGCGTGCCGGATGGCCGTGCTGCCAGAAGGTATGGATCTTGGCCAGCGCCGCGCTGCTTTTGGCTGCATCGGCGGGTGTCGCCGGCTGCAAGAGCGGCTGGAACCAGGCCGGATGCTCGCTCATCAGCCGCGCCCATTCGGTGCGGGCAAAGCCCATGGCCAGATAAAAGCCCTTGCCCCAGTCATCGGCACTGGCCGTCGCATCTTCGGCAAACAGGGGCAGGAAGCCGGCCGGGTCGCTGGCAAACTGCGCGGAAACTTCGTTGTTGCAGGCAATCAGGCTGCCCAGTATCGCGTTGGCCTCGTCCATGCTGTCGAACACCGGCGCCTGTTTGCCGTGTTCGTGATCCCACACCCGGGCAAACCACAGGGATGGCGCCACCGTCGACGGCCCGATGACCAGTGCCGCGAGATAGCCTTCCAGCATCGCCATATTCATGGCGCGCCCCTCGTGCTCGGGATGGACGAGAAAATCGGCCAGCATCTGGCGTTCGGTCGGGGTCATGCGGTGTCCTTGCGGGGGTAGATGGCTGCGCATTTTAGCCCAGAGCCTGCCGGCGTGCTCAAACGCTGCGCGCAGCCTGCGTCGTGCCTTGACCCAAGGCTGTCGCAAGCATGCAACCCTCTGCTCTGGTGTCATGTTGCAGCGCGGGTTTTCGGTTACAATCCGCGCACAACAAACGGAGAACAACAAGATGTACCAATCCGAATTTACCCGCTTTATGAACGGCTTTCTGGCCGAGCATCCAGAAGTCGATACCGAGCGCCGTGAACTGCGTCTGACCTGGTGGGATCGCGAGCAGAATCCGGACGATGCGCGTCGCTGGAAAGAGGCGCGTGTGCCGCAAAAGCCTTACGTTTACCAGCCGGATTGAACGGCGCATGATTTCAGTCAAACGCCCGTTGCGGGCGTTTCGTTTTTTGTGAGCAAGTTATGACCAGCCGAACCTTGGCGCTTGACGAACCCCTGCACGACTACCTGCTGGCCATCGGCGTCAGCGAGCATCCGGTATTGCGCGAACTGCGCGACGCCACCGCCAGCCTGCGCTTTGCCAAGATGCAGATCGCCCCCGAACAGGGGCAGTTTATGGGCTGGCTGGCGCGTTTGACCGGCGTGCGCCGCTATCTGGAAATCGGCGTTTTTACCGGTTACAGCACGCTGGCGGTGGCTTTGTCCATGCCTGACGACGGGCGTGTGGTGGCGTGTGATGTGCGCGCCGACTTTACCGCCATCGGGCGAGCGCATTGGGAAAAGGCCGGCGTCGCCGATCGTATCGATTTGCGGCTGGGGCTGGCGCTGGATACCCTGAAAGGCTTGCTGGACGAGGGGCGCGCGGGCGAATTTGATCTTGCCTTTATCGATGCCGACAAGCCGTCTTACCCTGCGTATCTGGATGCCTGTGCGCGACTGGTACGCAAGGGCGGCATTATCGCAGTGGACAATATCTTCCTGTCCGGCCGGGTGGTGACGCCACAGGCGGATGACCCGCCTAGCGTGCAGCTGATGCACGACTTCAATGCTGCGCTTAAGCAGGATCCCCGTTTTGATCTGTGCGTCTTGCCCTTGGGCGATGGTGTAACCTTATTGATTCGTCGTTGAACTTTGTTTAACCGGATGCAGTCTTTATAAAACTACTGTCGAAGCTATCCTCATGCTGAATCGCAAACCCCGCCGTCTCGTCAATCAGATGAATGTGGTGCCGTATATCGATGTGATGCTGGTGCTGCTGGTGATCTTTATGGTGACCGCCCCCATGTTTACGCCCGGCGTAATCGACGTACCCAGCGTCAGCCGTGCAGCGCAGGTCGAGCAATCTCCGGTCGAGGTGCAGTATGACGCGACGGGGCGCTATGCCTGGGCTCTGGATGGCAAGACCCATGCGGTGGATTCGCTGGACGCGCTGGTGGCGGCCATCTTGCCGCTGACAACGGGTGGCCGGCCGGTGGCGATTTCGGCCGACCAGAATGCCAAGTACAGCGATGTGGTGAAGATTGCCGACCGTCTGTATCAGGACGGCATCACCCGCGTGGCGCTGACCGTGCGTCAGGGGCAGTAGCGCGTGATGCATGACATGAATAAGGGCTGGCGCAGCCGCGGATTGGGGCTGTCCGTCCTGCTGCATGTGGGGGTGCTGGCGGCGCTTTTGCTGCGTATGGCACCGGATGCGGTGGTGCCGGCTGAAGTGCCCTTGTCGGTGGAGCTATGGGCCGGCGGCGGCAGCGGCAAGGCGCCAAGTGTGGCACCGCCTGTCGTGCCCAAGCACGCGCCGCCTGCACCGGTGACGCCTGCCAAAGTTGTCACGCCACCAGCACCGACGCCGTCGTTTGATGCCGAGGTGAAGCTGGCGGCAGCCAAAGACAAGCCTAAGCCTGAACCCGCCAAGCCGGTGCCGGCCAAGCCTGAACCCAAGCCTGAACCCAAGCCGCAGCCGCAGGCTGGCAAGCCGCCCGCCAAGCCTGCCCCCGCGGCCAAGCCGGCTGCCAAACATGGCAATGTGGCCGATGATTTTCTTGGCGATTTGGGCGGTCCGGCCGGTAGCGGTCAGGGCAGCGTGACGCAAAAAGGTGGCAAGAGCGGCATCGTCGGTGGCTCGGCCCAGGGCCGGGCGGGCGCGGATGCGGGCTATCTGGACAAGGTGCGCGGGCGTATCCGTCCTTATGTGATGGTGCCGCCCGGCATGAGCGGCAATCCCGAGGCCGTGCTTAAGGTCAGTCTGCTGCCGACGCTGGAAGTCCGCGCCGTGGCGCTGGTGAAATCCAGCGGTAACGCCGCTTACGACCGTGCGGTGCAGGACGCGGTCTGGCAGGCACGTACCTTCCCGCCTTTGCCTGCTGGTGCCCGTTTTGCCGATTTTCGCGAATACACGCTGAAGTTCCGCCCGCATGATTGAAGGATAAAACGATGATAAAGCGCATACGACTGACCCTGACCCTGCTGGCGTGTCTGGCTCCGGCGCTGGCACAGGCCGAGCTGACGGTGGATATTGTCGGCGGCGGTGCCAACCGCTATCCGCTGGCGGTGCCGGCCTTGGCCGGTGAAGCGGGTGGCCAGGTGGTGACGACAGTGGTGAAGCAGGATCTGGCGTTGACCGGTCTGGTCAATATCATCAACCCACCCAACCCGGCCATGACGGTCGCTACGCCTAACGCGGTCAATGTCGCGACCTGGCGCGCGCTCAGTGCCAATGCGGTGCTGGCCGGCAGTGTGAGCCCGGGCGAGGGCGGCAACAGCCGGGTGACGTTTTATCTGGAACAGCTCGCGCCGAAAAAGACGCTGGCGCAGGGCGAATTTGATGTGCCGCCTGCCGCCTTGCGTGAAGTCGGCCATCAGATCGCCGATCAGGTCTATCAGGCGCTATTTGGCGAAAAGAGCTTCTTCAATAGCCGCATCGCCTATGTGCTGAAGCAGGGGCGCACCAGCTATCAGCTGCAGGTGGCCGATGTGGCCGGCCAGCAGGCGCGTACCATTCTGCGCTCGAAAGAGCCGATCATTTCGCCGGCGTGGAGCCCGGATGGGCGCAAGCTGGCTTATGTCTCGTTTGAAACCCAGAAGCCGGTGGTGTGGGTGCAGGATCTGGTTTCGGGCCAGCGTAAAATGGTTGCCAACTTCAAGGGCAGCAATTCGGCACCGGCGTGGAGCCCGGATGGCAGCCGTCTGGCGGTGGTGCTGACCTCCAGCGGCAATTCGCAGATTTATTTGCTGGACGCCAATGGCGGTGCGCCGCGCCGCCTGACCCAGAGCGACGCCATCGATACCGAGCCCGATTTCAGCCCCGATGGCAGCCAGATCGTCTTTACCTCGGACCGCGCCGGCGGCCCGCAGATCTATCTGCAGCCGGTTGCTGGTGGCGCGGCGAAGCGCATCAGTTGGCAGGGTGCATACAATGTGTCGCCGCGCTTTGCGCCGGATGGCAAGTCCGTCACCTATATGCGCCGCGAGGGTGGGCGTTTCCGCGTGGTGGTGCAGGATCTGGCCACGGGCGACGCGCGCGTAGTCAGTGACGAGAGTTTTGGCGAGTCGCCCAGCTTTGCGCCCAATGGCCGCATGGTGCTGTTTGCCAGCGAGCAGGGCGGGCGTAGTGTGCTGTGGGCCAGCTCGCCCGACGGCACCAGCAAGGTGCGGCTCGGCGTGATAGACGGAGAAGTTCAGGATCCCGCTTGGGGCCCATTCAACCCGTGAGGCGTGTTTTGTTTTTCCTCACATTCAGGAGAGTTTCATGTTCAAACGTGTCTTGATGGCTTCTGCCGTGGTATCCCTGTTTGCCGCCTGCTCCAGCACCCAGCCGCCGGCGGCTGTTGTGGCCGAGCCGGCCCAGCCGGTTGTGGTTGCGCCTGTTGCACCGGTGGTTGACGCCCAGGCTGCGGCGCAGGCTGCCGCTCAGGCCCGCATGCAGGCCGAGCGTACCCGCCTGGCCGGTGAAAGCATCTACTTCGACTTCGACTCCAATGCAGTCAAGGCTGATCAGCAAGCCAAGGTGGCCGCCCACGCCGAATTCCTCAAGCAGAATGCCCAGCAAAAAGTGCAGATTCAGGGTAATACCGATGCCCGCGGCAGCCGCGAGTACAACCTGGGTCTGGGCCAGCGCCGCGCCGAAAGCGTGAAGCAGTCGCTGGAAGTGCTGGGCGTGAAAGATGCCCAGCTCGAAGCAGTCAGCTATGGCAAGGAAAAACCGCGTGCCGAAGGCTCGAGCCCGGCTGACTATGCCGAAAACCGTCGCGCCGATGTGTCTTACGGCCAATAAGGTCTGAGTGCCGGGCTCCGGCAGTGTTGTTGGCTGCCTTTGCCTATGCTGGATAAAACACCGTCAGCTGTTGGCGGGGTTTTATCCACAGGAGCACGCCATGTCTAGCCGTATCTTGCTGTCTGCAGGCTTTACCGCCTTGCTTTTAGGCTGTACCACCGCGCCCCCTGCCCATGAGGAGCTGGAACCTGTGCCTCCCCGGCCGAATCTGGCGCTGATGGGGCCGGGGCCGGTGCTGGGGTTTAGCGCGCCGCAGTATTGCCCGGGCGCGCCATTACGCATGATTTACTATCCGTTTACCGATGCCGAGCGCGTCAAGCTGCAGGCGCACGCCGATTGCCTGAAGCATCACCCCAAGGTACAGGTATTGCTGCGCGCCCATGGCGCGGGCACAAGTGCCGAAATCGGCCAGCGCCTCGATGCTGCCTCCGCCGCGCTGGGGCAGGCGGGTGTCGCACCCGCGCAGTGGCAGCGTGACAGCCTGGTGGCCCGCCCTGAGGGCAAGGCGGCGGTAGAAGTCGTGTATCCTGAGGCAAAACCCGATTGATGAGCCGGCAGAAGCCGGCCCCGTTTTAGCCGGAGAAACCATGTTTGCAAGCCGTATGACCCTGCTGTCCTGTTCATTGCTGCTGGGGGCATGTGCCAGTACCTCGGATCTGGAACAGACCCGCGCCCAGCTGGATCAGGTCAACCGCCAGGCCACCGCACGCCTCTCCCAGATCGAGTCGCGCATCAGTAACGAGCGCCTGCTGGAAATGGTCAGCCGGGTGGACGGCATGCAGGCCGAGGTCGCCAAGCTGCGCGGCGACAACGAGATGCTGCAGTACAAGATCGGCGTGCTGGAAAAGCGCCAGAATGATCTGTATGCCGACATCGACCAGCGTCTGGGCCGTTTCGAAGGCGGGCGCAGTACCGAGCCGGCAAGCAGTAATGCCGCAGCGCCGGCGGAAAGCGTCGACGCGGTCCAGCAGGCGTTCGATCAGGCGCTGTCACCGCTACGCAAACGCGACTTTGCCCAGGCCGTGGTTGCACTGAAAGCCTTTGCCGACAGCAACCCCAATGCACCGCAGGCGCTGGACGCCACCTACTGGCGCGGCGTCGCCCATACCGCCTTGCGTCAATACGATGCGGCCATCGACATCCAGCGCCGCTTCGCCGATGAAAACCCGCGCCACCCCAAGGCACCGGATGCACTGCGCAATGTGGCCAATGCCCAGCGCGAGCTGGAGCAGGTCGACCAGGCGCGCATCACGCTGAAAAAGCTGATCAAGCTCTACCCGAACTCGGATGCCGCCGCCAAGGCCAAGCAGCAGCTGACGACGATGTGAGGCGCGGGGAGTAGGGAGTAGGGCGCGGCACTCACTACTCCCCACTCCCGTTCTTCTTCATCCATCCTTTCATGTCGAAATAATAAAGTGTTCCGGCCTGCATCCCTGATCAGGTAAAATTGCCCACTTCCTCTTTGCACGGGCATAAAGCGCCATGATCGAAGTCGGCATCGTAATGGGTAGTAATAGTGATTGGGACGTGATGCAGAACGCCGCTCGCGTACTCAAGGAATTCGGGGTCGCATTCGAGACGCGCGTAGTCTCCGCCCACCGTACGCCCGACCTGTTGTTCAGTTATGCCGAACAGGCCGAGGCGCGTGCCGCCTTCGCCGACCTGGGCGTCGCCTGCGTGCTAGAGAAGATGCTGGACCTCAAGCTTGAGGTGTCGGCCATCGTTACCCGTACCAGCGCCAGCCAGATGGCGGTATTCCCGCTGGCGGAAAACCGCCACGCGAACGGTATCCTCGATGTGTCCATCGTGCCGGCGCGCATTGCTGCCGGCTTGGCGGCATCCGCGCAAACGATGGCGCAGCGTCTGGCTGACGAACTGGATTACGTTGGCGTGCTGGCCGTCGAATTCTTTGTGCTGGGCGACGACACGCTGGTGGTCAACGAGATCGCGCCGCGTCCGCACAATTCCGGCCACTACACGCTGACCGCCTGCGTCACCGACCAGTTCCAGCAGCAAGTGCGCGCGCTATGCGGCCTGTTGCCGGGTTCGACCGAACTGATGACCCCGGTCGTCATGGTCAACCTGTTGGGCGATGTGTGGGGCGAAGATGGCAGCGAGCCCAAGTGGAATGTGCTGGCCGAGGCGCCGAATGCGCAGCTTTATCTGTACGGCAAGCGCGAGGCGCGCAAGGGCCGCAAGATGGGCCACTTCAACGTGATGGCAGCTACGGCCGACGCGGCGCTGGAGCAGGCCGAGGCGCTGAAAGACACACTCTGATTCATCAGGCGAAGCCATAAGGCTTCGCCTTTTCTTTATCTGGAAAAATTCATGACCGGCATCACCACCACCCATCTCAATAGCCTGAAAAAAATCTACTCCGGCAAGGTGCGCGACCTGTACGAAATCGACGACAAGCGCATCCTGATGATTGCCACCGACCGTCTGTCGGCGTTCGATGTGATTCTGGATGATCCGATTCCGGCCAAGGGCCAGATACTGACCGCGATCTCCAACTTCTGGTTCGACAAACTGAAAGACGTGGTGCCCAACCATCTGACCGGCGACAAGCCGGAAGACATGGTGTCGGCCGAGGATTTGCCGCAGGTAGAAGGCCGTGCCGTGGTGGCGCTGGGTGTGGCGCTCACCATCCTGGCGTTTGCCTTGCTGCGCTTCAAGCTGGCCCGTGCCGATGCGGCCTCGATCGCGGCGCACTACGGCTCGGTCAGTGTGGTGACTTTTGCCGTAGGCACCAGCTTTCTGGCGCGTCAGGGCGTGTCTTACGAGCCGCAGCTGACGTTGTTTCTCGCGGTGATGGAGATGCCGGCGCTGATTGTCGGGGTGATGCTGGCGCGCGTCGGTGGCGGGCATCGGGTGGCCTGGGGACGGCTGGCGCATGAGGTGCTGCTGGGCAAGAGTGTGGTCTTGCTCGCTGGTGGCCTGCTTATCGGCTGGATCGCGGGTGAGAGCGGCATCAAGAGCCTGTCGCCCTTGTATTTCGACCTGTTCAAGCCGGTGTTGTCGCTGTTCCTGCTGGAAATGGGCCTGATTACCGCCAGCCGTCTGGGCGAGTTGCGCCGTTCGGGTCTGTTTATCGGGGCCTTTGCCCTGCTGGTGCCCTTGCTGTTTTCGCTGCTGGGACTGGGGGTCGCTTCATTGTTGGGACTGTCTGTCGGCGGAGCTTTTCTCTTGGCCGTGCTGGCAGCGTCGTCCAGTTATATTGCCGCGCCAGCGGCCATGCGTATCGCGGTGCCCGAGGCCAATCCGGCACTCTCGCTGGCGGCCAGTCTGGGCCTGACCTTTCCGTTTAACCTGCTCGCCGGCATCCCGCTTTACTGGGCTGTGACGTGCTATTTCTGGGGCGCATAAGATGGATTACCACCCTAAAAAGCTGCTGACCATTGTGTGTGAAGCCGTGCTGGAAGCGCCATTGACGCGCGACATCCAGCGTCTGGGCGCGCAGGGCTATACCGTGATCGATGCGCGCGGCGGCGGCCATTACGGCGTGAAGCGGGCGGCATGGAGCTTCGACCGCAATATCCGCGTCGAGGTGATTTGCGATGCGGAGGTGGCCGATGCCATCGCCACCCATGTCGCCGCACGCTATGCCCCGGATTATGGCCTGGTGTTGTATGTCGGCGACGTTGGCGTGATGCGACCTGGGCTTTTCTGAGGCTATGTCCCACACAAGTTGGCGCTCGCTGTCCGCGATGAGCGACGCTTATGCGTCAGCAGCCCAACCCCGTTTGCCGCGCGGAAGCGGCAAGCTCAAATATGTCCGCGCAGCGGACACAAAACCCGAAATCAAAGTCACCAACTTACAACTGGAACATCGCCTTTTCCAAGGCGGGCTTATTCAGGCCGGTATGATGTGCTCGACGCTGCCATCCAGTGCCATCAGATAGCACTCCACCTCTAGCGCCGGGTGCTGTTTGGTAATGCTGTTGCGCAGTGCCATCAGCGTTTCGGCGTGCACCTCGGTTTCTTTTTCCGGCATCTTGCCGAAATCCTCTCCTTTCACCACC
>NZ_RJTZ01000095.1:0-12740 GCF_024343515.1 Aquitalea sp. S1-19
ACTTTCATAGCAATGACGACGCGCACGGCAACGGCTGGAACCGCCAGTGCGTACTGGTGCCGACCGACGGCGGCCCGGCGCACCACCTGAGCCAGCCGCGCGTGCACGTCGAATACCGCGCAGGCTGCCGCCAGATCGCACGCGCAAGCGTGACTGGCACCCTTGCCGATGGCCGCAGCGCGACCCTGGCGCTGGAATGCGGCGAGCGCGTCTATATGCAGGGGGCCGGCTACAACCACCCCGAGTGGGGCCACGGCCGCTGCCACGGCGAGTTTGCCGTCCACGGCGAGACGCGCGACTGCCGGGCGCTCGACCCCAACGACCTGGCGCAGATGCACCTGCAGTCGCTCACCCGCGCAACGCTCGCCATCGACGGCGAAAGCACGCGCGAGGGGTGTGGCGTACTCGAGCAGATGCTGCTCGGCCCGCACGCAGCGTCGGGGTGGACATGATGCTGCCAAGCGACGCCTGCCAGGGGTTGCCGCTCAGGCGCGGGATGCTCTTTCGCGCCGGCGTGCTGAGTACACACGACGCGGCGCTGATCGCGCCTGCGCGCGCGCTCGGTATCCGCCACATCATCGACTTCAGAAGCGTACACGAGCGCGACAACGAACTGTGTCTGTGGGGTGCGCTCTTGGGCGTGCGCAGCCAGCGGGCGCCGGTTGCGTCCGATGTGCGCGCAAGCGATGCGGCGAGCGATGCGCTGATCGCCGCCTTTATCCGCCAGCCCGACGCTGACGCTGCGCGCGTCCTGATGCGCGCGCTGTATCACAGCTTCGGCTATGCCTTTTTGCCCCATCTGCGCACCCTGCTTGCGCCTTTGGCGCTGGGCGAACCGCTGCTGGTGCATTGCACGGCCGGCAAGGACCGCACCGGCTTTGCCTGTGCGCTTATTGCCCGCGCCGCCGGCGTTCCCTACCCGCAAGTTATCGACAACTACCTTACCCATGGGCAGCAGGCCGCCCGCGGCCCTCAGGCGGCAAGGCTGCGGCAGATGCTCGCGCATTATCTGGGGTCAACGCCCGACGATGCCACCCTCGCCGCCCTGAGCGGTGTCGACGCAAGCTATCTGGACACGGCATTCGATGTGCTCCTTACGCGGCACGGCAGCATTGACGCCTATCTCGCGGCAGGCGGAATCGATGCGGCGATGCTCGCAAAAGTGCGTGGCACGCTGGTGCACGAGCGGTGACGGCAAGGCTGCGTAGCGCCCCGGGCGCTAACGCAGCAAGAATCCCCGCCCGATTTCATCTTCCGGCTCCAGCGACCAGCTGGCACGGCCGCTGTAACAGGCCCGCCCGCTCACGCGCACCGTCACGGCCTGATAGCCATCAAGCGGAACTTCCCCAGTCACGCGGCCAGCAAAACGCGCACCGGTCAGGCTTTCAAACACACAGTCCTCGCCCACGGCAACCAGGTTGCGGGCGTGGCGCAGCGCCATGCGCGCAGTCACGCCGGAACCGGTAGGACTGCGGTCGACCTCGGCATCGGCAAAGATGCACACATTGCGGCTGATGCCGTCGCCGGCGCGCTCGCGGCCATCGGTCAGGATGCTGCCGTAAAGAAAGCCCAGATCTTCCGCCTCGGGGTGACGCACGCGGATGCTGCGCCGCACCGCCTCCGACAGCGCGCTGGCGGCATCGACCAGATCGCGTACCCTGCCGTCCAGCGACACGCCAAGACAAGCGGCATCGGTCACGGCGTAGAAAGCACCGCCGTAGCCGATATCCACGCTGACCTCGCCCACGCCCGGTACGCTGACCCGGTGGTCCAGAGCCAAGGCGAACGCCGGCACACTGTCGAAACTGACGCTGCCGTCTGACCCGACCTGGGCGTAAACCAGTCCGCACGGGCATTCGATGCCGACCCGCGTGCAAGGCCCGCTCACCGGTACCAGACCATGATCGACCGCATAGCGCGCCAACGCGATGACCGCATGGCCACACATGGTGCTGTAGCCTTCGTTGTGGATGAACAGCACCGCCAGGTCGGCGCCCGCCAGGCTGGGACGCACCAGTACCGCGCCATACATGTCATGGTGGCCGCGCGGCTCGAACATCAGCAGGCGCCGCACACCGTCCAGACGGCGCTGCATGTCGCGGCGCTTGGCCAGAATATCGTCGCCGAAGATGCTGTCCATCAGCCCGGTAATAATGCGTACCGGCTCGCCACCAGTGTGCATTTCCACGGTCTCGAATACCTGCCGTTGCCAGTCTTCGCTCATGCTGTGCTGTCTCCTTGGGTCGTTGCCAGTGCACAGCGGGCGGCCGCCAGATCCCAGGCCGCGCTGCCCACGCTCTTGAAGAGTCTGGGTTTTTCCATATCAATCTGTCCGGCCAGCGCTTCGGCCAGAGAGTGCACGCGCGACCAGTCCACACCGGCCTGGATCAGGTCACCCGCTTCGTGCTTTGCACCGGCGACGTCATCACAGAACACCTGACTGGAAGCGATGCTGCAAGGCCCAAGCTCGGCCATGTCGGGGCGGAAGGCGCCGGTGCCGATCAGCAGACGGTCGCGCCGGGCACTCTCGTCGTAGAGCGGCGTACGGCTGGTGGTCAGCAGGATCACCACGTCCGCGTCGCCGGCGATGGCGCCGCTGCCAGACGCAAGCACCAGCGGCAAATGCGCCAGCTGATGGCAACAGGCGATGGCGCGCTCTCGCGTACGCCCATGCACGTCCAGCCGCAAGCCGGGGTAGAGCTCGGCCAAAGCCTGTGCATGGGCACGCGCCTGCGTCCCGGTGCCAATGAGGGCAACATGCCGCGGTGGCGCCTGCTGCAAAGTACGCATTGCCAGCAGCGACACGGCGGCGGTGCGTCGTGCGGTGACGGTGGGACCGTCCAGCAGCAGGCGCGGCACGCCCGTTATCGCGTCATATACGCTGACCACACCATGGATGGTGGCCAGCTGCCGTGCCGCGTTGCCCGGGCAGACATTCACCAGCTTGTGGATGGCGATATCACTGGCACTGGCCGGCATCGACAGCATATTGCCGCCTGCCGGCAGCGCCAGCACCTGGCGCGCCGGGCTCTGGATCCGCCCTGCTGCCATCTCGGCCGCCGCGACTTCAATCTGGCGGCACAGTTCGGCCATGGGCAATCGCGCCTGGGTCTGCGACGCGTCCAGTACAGGCAAGTCGGGGCTGGTCATGGCCGCTCCTGTGGCAAGCAAGAAAAACCGCGGCTGGCTGCCGCCAGCCGCTAGATGGTGACGACTTGTCAGACGCCGCATTCACTGCACAACGGATTTCACCTTCCAGTCGTTGCCTTCCACCGCCGAGATGGTAACCGGCGCATTTTTCAGGTTGCCGGCGCTGTCAAAGCCGAACACAGCGGTCGCACCCTGATAGTTGGTTTTGGCGATATAGGGCAGGAACTTGGCAGGGTCGGTGGAGTCCGCGCGCTTCATCGCATCGGCCACGATCATCACGCCATCGTAAAACTGCGGCCCCAGCAGCACCACGTCCTCTTTGAAGCGCGCCTTGTAGCGGGTTTCAAACGCCTTGCCGGCGGCGCGCGAGCCCAGCTCCCCGCCCGGCACCGCCGAGTAATGCCCGGCCGAATCGGCGCCGGCCAGCTTGATAAAGGTCGGCGTACTCAACATGTCGCCCCCCATCAGCTTGGCGTCCATGCCCAGGCGCTTCATCTGTTTTGCCAGCGGTGCTGCCTGCGCATCCGCGCCGCCATAAAACACCAGGTCCGGCTTTTGCGCCTTGAGCGAGGTGAGGATGGCGGTGAAATCAGAGGCCTTGTCGTTGGTGTATTCGCGCTTGATCGGCTTCTTGCCCTGCGCTTGCAGCGACTTGATGAATTCGTCGGCAATGCCCTGGCCGTAGGCCGTGCGGTCATCGATCACCGCGATCCGCTGGGCCTGGAGCTTTTTCACCGCATACTGGGCCAGCGAGCCACCCACCTGACTGTCACTGCCGACCAGACGGAAGGCCGTCTTGTAACCGGAGGTGGTGTAAGCCGGATTGGTGGAAACGGAGAGTTGCGGGATACCGGCATCGGCATAAATGCGCGATGCTGGTATCGACACGCCGGAATTGAAGTGCCCGATCACGGCCTTGACGCCGGAGTCCACCAGCCGCTGCGCCACCTGGGTGCCTACGCGCGGATCGGCCTGGTCATCTTCCGACACCAGTTCGAATTTCACTTTCTGCTTGCCGATGGTGATGGGCGACGCGTTCAGCTCGTCAATCGCCATGCGGGTGGCGTTTTCATTATCCTTGCCGTAATGCGACTGCGGGCCGGACAGCGGCGATGAAAAACCCAGCTTCACCACGGTGTCAGCGTACGACGCGCTGATGGCAAACGGTGCCATCATGCCGCCCAGCGCCAGAACCAGGTGCAGCGTACGCGGTGCAATGTGATGCTTCATTTTGTTTCTCCTTTAGGTACACGACTGAAGGTTGGCCGTTGGGCGGCCCGCTGCTACTTGCTGTCTCTTTACACACCCCTGGCCGCTGGCGCTCAGTACCTGCCCGGCAGGTAGGCCGTGCCATCCAGGCTGCGAGCCTTGCCGCAGATCTGCTCGGTCAATAAGGCGCCGGTGGTGGCTGCCAGCGTCAGGCCCAGATGGCCGTGACCAGTAGCAAAATACAGGCCATCCATATCCGGTGCCGGGCCGATCACCGGCACGGTGTCAGGCAGCGATGGCCGGTTGCCCATCCAGACACTCATGCCCTCGGTGCTGAAGTCGCCGACGATGCGTCTTGCCTTGTCGATCAGGATATGGGCGCGGCGCCAGTCAGGCGGCGCATCGCGGTGCGCCAGCTCGACGGTGCCGGCCAGGCGCAGGCTGTTGTTCGCCATCGGCAGGATCACAAAGCTTTCGCTGGCGCACTGGATAAAGTGGTGCAGCGGCACGCCGGCATGCGGCAAGGTGACGTGGTAGCCGCGCTCGCTTTCCAGCGGGATGGGATAGCCGTGCTGGCGGGTGAAGCGGTCGCTCCAGACGCCGCAGGCGATCACCACGCAGTCGGCGTCGATCCGGCCGCCATCCCGGGTATCCACGCCAGCGATGCGCCCGCCCCTGCTGACGGTGGCGAGCACTTCGTCCTGCACGAAACGCCCGCCAGCGCGCACAAAGGCATCAAACAGCCCGCGGCTGAATACATAGGGGTCGTCCACATGCGACCAGTCCGCCACCTTGACCGCGACCTGCCACGCATCTGCAATCTGCGGTTCGAGCGCACTGAGCTCGGCGCGATCCAGCTCTCGCCAGTTCACGCCGTGCGCGCGCTTGATCTGCCAGGCAGTCGCGGCGGCCCGATACTCCGCGGCGCTGCGGTACAGGGTCAGGTTGCCGTGACGGCGCCACTGCGCGCTCAGGCCGGCCTGTTCGATCAGTGGCGCGTAATCGGCGTTGACGCGCTCAAGCAGCGCGGCCATGGCACGGGTGAGTTCGGCTACCCGGCGCGGCCGGCTGGCGGCGACAAAACGCGCCAGCCATGGCGCAAGGCCAGGCAGGTAACGCCAGCGCAGCGCCAGCGGCCCTAGCGGATCCAGCATCCAGCCGGGCACCCTGGCCAGCACGCCGGGTTCGGCCAGCGGAATCACGTCGCTGACGGCAAAGGCGCCGGCATTGCCGTAGCTGGTTTGCATGGCCGCGTCGCCACGATCCAGCAAGGTGACCTCGCAGCCCGCCAGCCTGAGCTGCAGCGCACTGGCGATACCGACGACGCCGGCTCCCACCACGATCACATGTTCTGGCCGGCATGGCGCGCGCGCGTTCATCTCAGCCCACCACGAAGCCGTGGACATAGGGGTCGGCATCGTCCAGCAAAATACGGTTGTAGCCGGTGGTGACCGCCCAGCCCTCGATACCGGGAATGATGGCGGGAAGGCCGGCGACTTCGGTTTCCGCCTCTATAGTGCCTTTGAACTGGCTGCCGATAATGCTCTCGTGGATCAGCGTGTCGCCGGGCTTCATCAGGCCACGGGCGTAACGCTGGGCCAGGCGGGCGGAGGTGCCGGTTCCGCACGGCGAGCGGTCCAGCGCCGACGCGCCATACAGCACGGCGTTGGCAGCATGCGAGCCGGGGGTTTTCGGGCGGCCGGTCCATTGCACATGGCGCACGCCGCTGATATTCGGGTCCAGCGGATGGATCACGCGGTAATGCGCATTGATGTAGTCGCGCAGCTCGTTGCCCATGCTCACCAGCTCGCCTGGCGTGTAGTCGGCCATGTCGCGGTAATTGTCCTGCGCTTCGACGATTGGGTAGAAGTTGCCGCCGTAGGCGATGTCCACCGTCAGGCGTCCCAGCGCGCGGATCTCGACTTCGACATCCTGCATCAGGAGAAAGCTTGGCACATTACTCAGTTTCACCGACTTCACCTTGTTGCCAAGCAATGTGTAGTGCGCCACCACCTTGCCCGCCGGCGTGTCCAGGTTCAGCACGCCCGGTGTCGCCGGGGAAACCAGGCCATGCTCGATGGCCATGGTGACCACGCCTATGGTGCCGTGGCCGCACATCGGCAGGCAGCCGCTGGTTTCGATGTAGAGCACGGCAACGTCACAGTCCGCCCGGGTCGGCGGGTACAGGAAAGCACCAGACATCTGGGCGTGACCGCGCGGCTCGAACATCAGCCCGGTGCGCATCCAGTCGTAGCGCGCCAGGAAGTCGAGCCGGCGCTCGGCCTGGGTGTCGCCTTGCAAAGCGGGTGCGCCCCGGGTGACCAGCCGTACCGGGTTGCCACAGGTGTGACCGTCTATGCATTCAAATTCGGTGCTAGGCATCGCAGAACTCCCTCTCTGACATTGCCTCACTGTAGGACTCTGTATTTTTGAATACAATTACGACATGCAAATTAGCAAAAACACCACAGTGCCAGACAGACGAAACCACGGCGCAAATAAGCATAAATATTCAATTAAATCAGCAAATTAAACCTTTGTTGCAAAAATGCAAAACTGCAGCGCAGCATTGTAATCCGGCACAGAAACAGCCATATTGAATGCAAAATACATTGAGTTTTGCATTCAAAAACACCTAGCATGAAACCGACTGCAGCATCGCGGCTGCACCCAACAGCAAGGAGCGAAACCATGGCGCATCTGTGGACTGGCGTTTTCCCGGCCGTCACCACCAAATTCCACGCCGACGAATCACTGGATCTCGCGGCGACGGCCAGGCACATCGAATGGCAGCTAGCCTGCGGCGCGGACGGCATCATCGTCTGCGGCTCGCTGGGCGAGGCGTCAACCCTGGTCGCCGACGAGAAAATTGCGATCCTGAAAGCGGCCAGGGAAGTCGCCGGCAGCAAGCCGGTCTTGCTGACCGTGGCCGAAGACAGCACCCGCGCGGCCTGCGCGCTGGCGCAAGCGGCCTACGCGGCCGGTGCCGACGGCATCATGCTGCTGCCGGCGATGCGTTACGTGTCGGATGAGCGCGAGACGCTGAACCACTACCGGCAGGTCGCACAGGCCAGCCCGCTACCGGTCATGATTTACAACAACCCGGTCGCGTACGGCGTCAATATCACACCCGAGATGTATCAGGAGATGGCCGCCGAGCCCAAGTTTGTCGCCATCAAGGAGTCCAGCGGTGACATCCGTACGCTCACCAACGTGATCAACGCCGTAGGCGACCGTTTTGCCATATTTAGCGGCGTGGACGATCTGGCACTGGAAAGCCTGATGATGGGTGCCGACGGCTGGGTGGCGGGTCTGGTCGTGGCCTTCCCCAAGGAGACGGTGGCGATCTATCGCCTGGCCAAAGCGGGCCGTTGGGAAGAAGCGCGCCATATTTACCGCTGGTTTGCGCCCTTGCTGCATCTGGATGTCTCGATGAAGCTGGTGCAGAACCTGAAGCTATGTGAAGCGATGCTGGATGTTGGCAGCGAGCATGTGCGCGCGCCGCGCCTGCCTTTGGCCGGCAGCGAGCGCGAGCGCGTGACTCGAATCATCAAGGACGCGCTTGCCTGCCGCCCATCCCTGCCTGAACTGTAAACGCCGCCCACCCCACCCCATCCGCGCCCGCCACTATCACCGTGGCGGGCGCTTATTGCGCAAGGCCCCCGCAAGCGTGCCCACCTGCTCTCAAACCTTCACGCTGCCTTGTGCTATGGTAGTGCCGCATTTTTGAGAGAAAGCCATGAACCCAGCGACCGACACCCCACCAAGCCTGACCGTTGTTGCCACTGAAGCCATCCGCCAGCGCATCCTGGCCGGAGAGTGGGCCGATGGCCGCCAGCTGAGACAAGAGGCCTTGTCGCGCGAACTGGGAATGAGCCGGGTCCCGATCCGCGAGGCATTGCGCCAGCTCGAAGCGGAGGGACTGGTCAATATCATTGAAAACAAGGGTGCGGTGGTGGCGCAACTATCGCTACCGGAAATCGTCGAGTTATTGCGGGTGCGGGTACTGCTGGAATGCGACGTGCTGCTGGAGGCGATCCCGCGCCAGACCAGCGCCGATATCGCCGAGGCGGAGGCACTGCTGGCCAGGTTTGAAGTGGCGCTGCGCGAGCAGGACATCAGCACCTGGGGCATTCTCAATGCCCAGTTCCATCTGGCGCTGTACCGCGCAGCCGGGCGCAGCCAGACCATGGCCATCATCGAGCAGCTGCACAACCGTACCGACCGCTACACCCGCATGCAGATCCTGCTCACCGGTTTCAACGAGCGCGCACACCATGAGCACAGCCAGTTGCTGACGTATTGCCGGCAAAAAGATGCCATCAGCGCGGCCGCCTTCCTGCGCCAGCACATCCTCCACGCCGAAGAGGCGCTGGAAGCCTGGTACCGTAGCCAGGCGCTGACGCAGCAGGGCAAACGCCGAAAAAAATCGGCTACCAGCACTGACTGACCCCATTTCGGGTTTGCCAGGATCAGCGCCTCATTTTCAGGGCAGGCAGCCACACCGGGCCAGGAGCGCCTTGCTGCTGCGCCAAGATGCGCAGCAGCAAGGCGTTGACGCGTTCGGCAGCATTCAGCCCTGTGCCACACCCCAGTCATGGCGACCCAGCGCGATGTGCGACCTCGGAGCCAGCTGGTCAAGCAAGGCCATCACGTCGGCCAGCAGCGCCAGCAGTTGGTATCGCCATACCGCCGACGAATCGGGAAAACCGTGCAGCAGCAACACGACCGGCACATCGCGCGGCCCCTCGTCAAGGCAGGCCAGTTCAAGCGCGTCCATCATGCGTCGCGGAAACGATAGCGTATCGGCAAGGACTTGTAGCCGCCGGTAAAATTGGACTGGATCGGGCGCGGCGCGCCATCAAGCTCGACCGATTCCAGTTGCGGCAGCAGGCGGGCAAAGAAGGTGCGGATCTCGGCCAGCGCCACCTGGCGCCCAAGGCAAGCGTGTCCACCCCAGCCGAAGCCGACGTGCCCCTCGCTCTGGCGCTCGATATCGAAACGGTATGGCGCATCAAATGCCGCGTCGTCGCGGTTGCCCGAGGGCAGCAACACGCACACCGAATCGCCGGCGCGGATCGTGACGCCGGCCAATGTGTAATCCTCGGTCGCGGTGCGCATGAAGTGGCGGATAGGCGACACCCAGCGCACGATCTCGTTGGCGCCATTACGCATCAGCGCCGGCTTGTCCTGCACTTTTTTCATCTCACCCGGATGCTGAATAAAGGCCAGCATGCCGCCGGCGATGGACGCGGCGGTGGTCTCGTGCCCGGCCGTCGATATCAGCAAGTAATACGAGATCGCCTCCAGCGCACCTATCGCCTCGTCGCCCACCAGGCTGGTGGCAATCACGCTGGCCAGATCATCCTGCGGGTCGGCACGGCGCTCGGCCAGCAGCTTGCCAAAATAGGCGGCCACTTCCGGCATCACGTCGGCCCCACCCTGGCGCGAACGCTGCAATTCAGGATCGGCCGACGACAACAGCTGCTGGGTGATGCGCAGGATAAACGGCGCCTCAGTTTCTGGCAGGCCGAGAATGGACAGAATCACCCTGAGCGGCAACTGGCTGGCTATTTCATGCGCAAAGTCGATCTGACCACCGGCCTCGCGCATCACGCCGATATAGCGGTCTGCCAGCGCCTCGATACGCTGCTGCAATTTGACCACTCCCGGCCCCATAAACCAGGCGCGGGTCAGTTCGCGGTAGGTCTGATGGTCGGCGCCGTCCATGTCCAGCACGGTACGCACCGTATAGCGGCGCCCGCCCAGCGCCTGCTCGGTGGCCTCCTCGACCGCCTTGTCGACCAGCACCAGCCTGGGTTCGTTGATAAACAGCGCGTTCTGCCCCATCACTTCCTTGATGTCGGCATTACGCGTCACCACCCAGAACGGCCGGTACGGCTCGCGCGCGTACCAGCACACCGGAAAATCCTGGCGCAGGGTCTGCATTTCTTGATGCACGCGGCCGTCGTCCAGCCACGCTTCATGGCGGATAGGGTCGAGATGTGCCGGCATTTCTGGGTGTCGCATACTGCCACTCCTTGCGTTTGGTTGATCGTGCTTAGCCGCCATCAGTACCGGGGTGAACCGTGCACAGCATCGTCCGCACGGACCATGCCGATGGCAACGACAGCAAGTTAGCGTCAGCTGTCACGACAAAACTCAGGAAGGGCAGCATATGCAGCAAGGCGGCAGTATCGGCCCCCTCGTCGGCGCCGACGAAGACTTCAACCACCAGATCGTCGAAACCCACGCATCGGTGCTGCACACCGACCCTGGCTGGGCCGAAAAGGTCTGCGGCATGGTTGGTGCGCGCGATGGCTCGCTGCAGGTCGGTTTCGGCTTAGGCAAATACGTCAACCGCGGCGTCGTCGATGCCTATGCTGGCGTCTCGCGCCAGGCTGAGCAATGGAATGTGCGCGCCAGCCGCGCGCTGGCCGACGACGTGGAGGCGGTGTCAGTCGGGCCGATACATTACGAAATCGTCGAGCCGCTCAGGAAAGTCCGGGTCACGCTGGAGAAAAACGCCGTACAGCCGATCGCGTTCGATCTGCTGCTCGAAGGCGCCGTACCGTGCTTTACCGAGGCGCGCGAGGACAGGCGCAGCCGCAGCGGCTACCGCCGCACCGCCGACCAGATCCGCTACCACCAAAGCGGGACCGCCAGCGGCTGGATCGAGGTCGACGGCGTGCGCCACGCAGTCACCCCCGACGCCTGGGTGATGACGCGCGATCACTCGTGGGGTATACGCCCGGGCGTCGGCACACCGCTGACCGACACCGAACCCGAGACCATGGACAGCGAACAGATGCAGGTGATGGCAATCTGGAACCCACTGCTGCTGCAAAACCCGGACGGCAGCCATTACGCCTTTCACCAGTATTTGCTGCGCTACCGCGCACCCGGCCTGCGCCACGAGCTGATGCAGGGCCAGTTCGAATACCCGGACGGACGCTGCATCGCCGTTGTCGACAACCAGCCCAGCCTGAGCTTTCACCCGGTCAACCGGCGTTTTGTCGAAGGTCGCTTTGCGCTTACGCTGGCTGACGGCAGCCGCCGCACCCTGTCGGCACGCGCCATTTCAGACACCGGTTTCCATCTGGGCGGCGGCCTGTATCACGGCTTTGACGGCCACTACGTCGGCCAGTGGCGCGGCAAACTGCATGTAGAGGGCGAGTATTTTGCCGATTGCCGCAGCGAAGAGAGCGTGCGCCGCCTGAACAGTTTTCGCGACGCCATGATCGTCGTGCACGACAGTGCCACCGGCGCTCAGGGCTGGGGCAACCTGCAAAGCTGGGTACAGGGAAACTGGAGCGAGGCAGCTACAAATGACTGACCGCAGGCCCCACACAGCACGGATGGGCAATATCCTGCAAGCGCGCGTACCGGCACCGCTGAAAGATTTCGACAGCAAAAACAGTTGGCCGTACTGGCGACCTGCTCAGCCAGCATACAAGTCGTATAGCAACTAATACCCTGCTTTCCCCTGACACACCTCTGCAGTAGCGAAACCTGCCTTGCCCACTACTGCAGACCTGGGCAGCAATCTTCAGTCAGCGACAATAGCCGCATACCAGACCAGACACCTCACAGCAATGATAATATTTTCATATTATTTTCAATGACTTATCCATAAAAACATCGACATTATTTCTACCCATTCCACATGACCCCGCTTGCAGCCTGCTTTACCGGCCCGCATCCTGAAAAACATCACATTTTGTTAGTACTTTTTATAAACAACACGCCTTTAACTAATTGATTTTGCTTGTATAATCCGCAGCCTTATTTTGGACGCTAACCATAATGCTTGATAATTCAAGCAATGGCGCAGTTATTAGAAGGCTGAGTAAGGATGGCAATTAGAAAGAGTTTTACCTTGACGCTGCTGCTCACTGCAGCAGTATCAGGCTGCATTGGCAGCGGGAGTGGTGATAGCCAGAAGCGTGAAAGTGCACAAAAATCCGGACAGGTAGCTGGCAACTCAATGGCATTTGGAATGGCTAAAGTTGCAGCAAACAACGATAGAAAATCCGAATTGAATGGAAAAACCTTTGTCGCTCACGAGCCTTATGCGCCGACTATAGGTAACAGCAAGGTCAGTGTGGATATTGGCGCCCCACAAATCACTTATGATTTCAGCGGCCATGTGCCGTTTTACAATCCGGCAGCCGGGCGCTCCGACATCCACACCATCAATGTGTGGGATCCGGTCAACAAACGTGCGCAAGTGGTGCAGGGCTGGCAGCTGAAGGATGACGGGGTCAAGGATCGCGTATTCAAACAGAAAGGGTATACGGCTATCGGCATCATCGCCGGTGATGGTATCGTGGAAGAAAAACTGCGCACCCAAGTCAACGCCTTCCCGATTTCAACCCGCA
>NZ_RJTZ01000096.1:0-12280 GCF_024343515.1 Aquitalea sp. S1-19
TCAGCTTGGCGATGGCGCTGTCCAGCCTTTCGCCTGCCAGTGAAAGCGGAATATGCATGATGCGGGGCGCCGACATCTCGTTTTCTTCCGAGATGTCGTTATAATCGTCGGCATCGAAATAAGGATTGGTCATGAAAAGATATCTTGCTGCGATGTTGGTGGTTGCGGGCCTCGCCGGTTGCGCTTCAACTAGCGAGCCTAACGATGAAACGCGTGGCTGGACGGTCGAAAAGATCTATGGCGAGGCGAAAGACGAGCTTAATAGCGGCAATTATACGCGCGCGATCAAGCTCTATGAAACTTTACAAGCACGTTATCCCTATGGCCGTTATGCGCAGCAGGCGCTGATGGACCAGGCCTACACCCATTACAAGGATGCAGAGCCCGAGTTGGCCATTGCTGCTGCCAACCGTTTTGTGCGTCTGTATCCGGCGCATCCCAACCTCGATTACATGTACTACCTCAAGGGTCTGGTCTACTACAACGACGATAGCACGTCGCTGGCCAAGTGGACGGGGCAGGACATGAGCGAGCGCGATCCCAAGGCCGCCAGCGAAGCCTTCAACGCTTTTCGCGATCTGACCACCCGCTTTCCTGATAGCCCGTACAGCAAGGATGCCGCCGAAAAAATGCAGCGCCTGGTTGACGCGCTGGGCGGACACCAGATGCATGTGGCGCGTTACTATATGAAGCGGGGCGCCTGGCTGGCTGCGGCCAACCGCGCGCAGGATGTGGTGCGCGAGTACAGTAACACAGCTTATCGTGAAGAAGCGCTGGCCATCATGGTGGTGGCTTATGATCAGCTGCAGATGAAGCAGTTGTCTGATGATGCCCGCCGTGTGCTGGTACTGAATTATCCGCAAAGCGCCTATCTGGCCAAGCCATGGCAGGTCAAGGAAACCTCGTGGTGGAAATTCTGGTAAGCCTGCGCTTGCCTGACTGCTGACATCAAGACATGAAACAAGAGCCGCATTGCGGCTCTTGTCTTAGCCGGGAAAGGTCAATACATGAAAGCCATGATTATCCGCCAGTGCGGTGCGCCCTCCGAGTTCGAGCTGGCCGAGCTGCCCTTGCCCGAGCCGCAGGCCGGGCAGGTGCGCATCAAGGTGATGGCTACTGGGGTCAATCCCATTGATTGCAAGATACGCTCGGGTGCAGTGCCATTGGCACCTGCTTTACCCGCCATCTTGCAAGGAGATGTAGCCGGCGTGATCGATGCGCTGGGTTCCGGTGTGACGGATTTTGCTGTGGGCGATGCCGTGTTCGGTTTTATCGGCGGTCTGAAAACCCATTCGGGCGCTTTGGCCGAGTTTGCGCTGGCTGATGTACGCCTGCTGGCGCATAAGCCAGCGACGCTGGATTTTGCCAGTGCCGCGGCTTTGCCGGTTGTCGGCATGACAGCATGGGAAGGTTTGATCGAGCGCGCCGCTTTGGTGCCAGGGCAATCGGTGCTGGTACAGGGCGGGGCTGGCGGGGTGGGGCATATTGCTGTGCAGTTGGCACGTGCGGCGGGTTGCCGCGTGGTGGCAACCGTGTCGGGCAAGGATAAGGGCAAGCTTGCCAGGCAGCTGGGTGCGGACGAGGTGGTGTATTACCGTGATGAGGCTGTGGCCGATTATGTAGCGCGCCTGACCGGCGGGCGTGGTTTTGACGTGGTATTCGACAGTGTCGGCGGCGTGTCGCTGGATGCATCCTTGCAGGCGGCTGCAGTCGGGGGGCAGGTTATTGCCATCGCGGCGCGCTCGACCCATGATTTGTCGCCCATGCACAGCAAGGGACTGGACTTGTCAGTGGTGTTTTCCCTGTCGTCCCTGGTGTACGGGCGCGGTTTCGAACGCATAGGCCAGCGTTTGCGTCAGCTGGCGCTGCTGGCTGAAGCCGGCAAGCTGCGCGTGCTCTTGGATGCGCGGGTGTTTACCTTGCAGGCGGTGGGGGCGGCGCATGCACTGGTCGAGTCTGGCGGTGCGCATGGCAAAGTAGTGGTGCGTGTGGCGGACTGAGTCCACACGAGGGGTAATTAAGGCGGCGGAATCAGACCCGGCCGCCTTTTTTCATGGTCAAGCCGGTTTAGATGGCTTCTTCATTGGTTTCGCCGGTGCGTATACGCACGACCTGTTCGACGGCTGTGACGAAAATCTTGCCATCGCCGATTTTGCCTGTGCGGGCAACGGCAACGATAGATTCGATGGCGCGCTCGACCAGATCATCGGGCAGAACCAGCTCGATCTTGACCTTGGGCAGGAAGTCGACCACATATTCTGCGCCGCGGTACAGTTCGGTATGGCCTTTTTGCCGGCCGAAGCCTTTGACCTCGGTTACGGTCAGGCCGTTGATGCCGATTTCGGACAAGGCTTCGCGTACTTCATCCAGCTTGAACGGCTTGATAATGGCTTCGATTTTTTTCATATGATCTCCGTGCCGGTTATGCGTTCGACAAATATGGTCATTGTGACAACCCCGATATTATTACATCGTTGTCCGGTATTGCTTATAAAAAACCCTATTATCCTGTATTATTCACCGCTTCCCTGGTATTTGTTGCGGGTGTCGAATGTCCTATATTCTCAAGCTGCGGGGTGGTGCTGCCCTGTCTTCTTTCCGTCTGGAAAAACTACTTGATGCAGCCCTAGATGCCGGTTTGCCCAAGTTGGCGATATCCGCCGAATTCTGGCACTTTGCTGACAGCAGCGAAGCGCTAACTGATCAAGAGCAGGCTGTGCTGGCACAGCTGCTGACCTATGGTGCGCCGCTGCTTTCCGCGCCAGCCTCTGGTGAACTGTTTCTGGTGACGCCGCGTCTGGGAACGCTGTCGCCATGGGCGTCCAAGGCTAGCGATATTGCCAGCCATTGCGGGCTTGAAAAAATCCGCCGTATCGAGCGTGGCGTTGCTTTTTATATTGATGGCGCGGCTGCGCTGGACGAAGCGGCACGCCATACCTTGCTGGCGCTGCTGCACGACCGCATGACGGAAACGGTGCTCTTTAGTCTGGATGAGGCTGAGCGCCTGTTTACCCATTTCGATCCGCAGCCGATGAGCTCGGTCGATATCCTGGCAGGCGGGCGTGATGCCTTGCTGCTGGCCAATGGCGAACTGGGTCTGGCCTTGTCAGATGATGAAGTCAACTATCTGGTCGAAAACTTCACGCGCATGGGGCGCAATCCTAGCGACGTCGAACTGATGATGTTCGCGCAGGCCAACTCCGAACATTGCCGCCACAAGATCTTCAATGCCGACTTTATCGTCGATGGCGAGCAAAAGGCCAAATCGCTGTTCCGCATGATACGCGACACGCATGATGCGCATCCTGAGGGCACGCTGGTTGCCTATAGCGATAACTCCTCGGTGATCGAAGGCGGCTTTATCGAGCGCTTCTATCCTGCGCCCGATTCGCATCAATACGGCTTTACCCAAGAGCCGACCGCCATTCTGATGAAGGTGGAAACGCATAACCACCCGACGGCCATTTCGCCATTTGCCGGTGCTGCAACCGGTAACGGTGGCGAAATTCGCGACGAAGGTGCAACCGGTCGCGGCTCGCGCCCGAAAGCCGGTCTGACCGGTTTCTCCGTGTCCAACCTGAATATTCCCGGCTTCAAGCAGCCGTGGGAAGCGTACAGCGAAACGCAGGCCGAATATGGCAAGCCCGGGCGTATCGCGTCCGCGCTGGACATCATGCTGGAAGGGCCTATTGGCGGTGCTGCCTTTAATAACGAATTCGGCCGCCCGAATCTGGCCGGCTACTTCCGTACTTTTGAAGAAGAAGTACAAGGCGAGATGCGCGGCTACCACAAGCCGATCATGATCGCCGGTGGCGCCGGCAATATCCAGAACCAGCAGATCCATAAAAACATCATTCCGGAAGGTGCCTTGCTGATCCAGTTGGGTGGTCCTAGCCTGTTGATCGGCCTGGGTGGTGGTGCTGCTTCGTCCATGGATACCGGTGCCAACAGCGAAAACCTGGATTTCGATTCGGTACAGCGCGGCAACCCAGAAATCGAGCGCCGTTGCCAGGAAGTGATTGATCGCTGCTGGCAGCGCGGTACGGCTAACCCTATCGAGTCGATACACGATGTTGGTGCGGGCGGCTTGTCCAATGCCTTCCCCGAACTGGTGAATGATGCCGGTCGCGGTGCGATTTTCGAGCTGCGCAAAGTGCATCTGGAAGAGTCGGGTATGAGCCCGATGCAGATCTGGTCGAACGAATCGCAAGAGCGCTATGTGCTGGCCATCATGCCGGACGCGCTGGATGTATTTACCGCTATTTGCGAGCGCGAGCGTTGCCCGTTTGCCGTGCTGGGTGTGGCAACGGACGACGGACACCTGCAGGTGCGCGATGATGTGTTCGGCAATAAGCCGGTCGATATGCCGCTTAATGTGCTCTTGGGCAAGCCGCCGCGCATGACGCGCGATGTGTCCAGCGTCGTGCAGCCGGAGCAGGTGTTTGATGCTTCGCGTTTCCCGCTTAAGGAAACCGCCTATCGCGTCTTGCGTCTGCCAAGTGTGGCCGACAAGAGCTTTTTGATCACGATTGGTGACCGCACAGTGGGCGGCATGACGGCGCGTGACCAGATGGTGGGCCGCTGGCAGGTGCCGGTAGCCGACGTGGCTGTCACGACCATGGGTTTCAATAGTATCCGTGGTGAAGCTATGGCCATGGGCGAGCGTACGCCGACTGCACTCTTTAGTGCGCCAGCTTCCGGGCGCTTGGCAGTCGGCGAAGCGCTGACTAATATTGCCGCCAGCTTTGTCGGCAATATTGGCAACGTCAAACTGTCGGCCAACTGGATGGCCGCTGCCGGCCATCCGGGAGAAGACGCCAAGCTGTACCGCACGGTCGAAGCAGTTTCCAATATGTGCCAGCAAGTAGGCATCAGCATTCCGGTGGGCAAGGATTCGCTGTCGATGAAGACGGTATGGTCGGATGCAGAGGGCAAAAAATCGGTGACGGCGCCGCTGTCACTGGTGGTCTCTGCCTTCTCGCCGGTCGAAGATGTTAGAAAGACGGTGACGCCGGAGATCAAGGCCGACAAGGATACCGACATCATCCTGATCGATCTGGGCTATGGTCGCTGCCGTCTGGGCGGTTCGGCTTATGCTCAGGTATGGAAGGCGATGGAAGGGCGGGCACCGGACGTGGAAAGTCCGATGCAGCTGGCCAGCTTCTTCAATACTATCCAGTCGCTGCTGCGCGACGACATGCTGTTGGCCTATCATGACCGCTCCGACGGCGGTCTGTTTGCCACCTTGTCCGAAATGATGTTTGCCAGTCGTACCGGTTTGTCCATCGATTTGCAGGAACTGGTAATCGAGCGGCGCAATACCCAGCGCTATATTGCCGATTTCGTACAGCCGACACCGGAAGCCGCAACCCATGGCCGCATTATGCGTGTCCTGTTCAATGAAGAACTGGGTGCGGTGCTGCAGGTCAAGAAGGGTCACACCTCCGAAGTGATCTCGCGCTTTATGAAGGCGGGTATCGGGCGCGAGCTGTTCGTGCTGGGCAAGATCAACAGCAAGGATCGCCTGATCATCAAGCATCGTGGCGAAGAGCTGCTGAACGAAAGCCGCACCGATTTGCAGCGTGCCTGGAGCGAGACCAGTTACCGCATGCAGCGCCTGCGCGACAACCCAGCCTGCGCCGACAGCGAACATCTGCTTTTGTCCGATAACAAGGCGCGTGGCCTGTTTGCCGAGCTATCGTTCAATCCGCACGACAATCCGGCAGCGCCATTTATTGCCACCGGCAAACGTCCGCGCATGGCGGTATTGCGCGAGCAGGGTGTCAATGGCCAGATCGAGATGGCGGCGGCGTTTGACCGTGCTGGCTTTGAAGCGGTCGACGTGCATATGAGCGACATTATTGCCGGACGTGTCTCGCTGGCCGACTTCAAGGGCCTGGCCGCTTGTGGTGGTTTCAGTTATGGCGATGTGCTGGGTGCAGGGGAAGGCTGGGCCAAGAGCATCCTCTTCAACGCGCGGGCGCGTGACGAGTTCAGTGCTTTCTTTGCGCGCCAGGACAGCTTTGCACTGGGCGTGTGCAACGGTTGCCAGATGATGTCCAATTTGTCGGCCATCATTCCGGGGGCTGAAGCCTGGCCCAAGTTCCAGCGTAATGCGTCCGAGCAGTTTGAGGCGCGCTTTGCCATGGTGGAAGTACCGGCTTCGCCGTCCATTTTCTTGGGCGATATGGTGGGCAGCCAGTTGCCGGTCGTGGTCAGCCACGGCGAAGGCCGTGCGGTATTTGCGCCCGGTAAGGAAAATGATGCAGCGATTGCCTTGCGCTACATCGACTTCGCCGGGCGTCCGACCGAGACCTATCCGATGAACCCGAACGGCTCGCCAGGCGGCATCACCGGTGTGACGACAGCCGATGGCCGCTTCACCATCATGATGCCGCACCCTGAGCGCGTATTCCGCACCGTGCAGAACAGCTGGCATCCGGAGTCCTGGGGCGAGAATGGCGGCTGGTTCCGCATGTTTGCTTCGGCACGGCGCTGGGTGGCATAAAGCAAGCGCAGCGTGTGGTAATAAGTTGAAACGGGTGCCCTGTGGCACCCGTTTTTTTGTGCCTGTCGCTATTTTATCAAAATTGCATTAAGCATCTTTACAGTAAACAGTGTAAACACATAACATGTTATCTATTATCCGCTGCAACCATGTATTGTCGCGGGCTAGCGTAGGGCCGCATGTGGCGGTTATTGCCGGGGGCATGACAATTGGACCGAATGATTCGCGAGGCTGTTTTGCCTGCCCGTTTCGGGCAGGTCGAAGGGCTAGAGGAAGTATGCCGGCTGGTCGGCTATGATCATGTGCAACAAGCGTTACTGGCAAAGTATGCGGGTGCCTTGACAAGGATGATCCAGGGTTTTGGTCAGCGCTATTTCGGGCACTTGCTTGAATCCCATCAGGCCGCTCAGGCATTGCTGCCGCATCTGGGATCCCGTTTGTGCCTGCTGACCGATCAGCAGCAAAAACATCACCATGATCTTTTGTGTTTGCCGCTGGATGAGGCTCAAGCCCTGCGTGCACGGCAGCTAGGAGAGATGCATGCCCGTATCGGCCTGGATCCGTCTTATCTGGCGGGGCTGGGGGAGCTGCATATCCAGGCTTTTTCTGCTGCCATCGCTTGCCTGTCGCTGGATGCTGAACAGCAGACGCTGCTGCTGCAGTGCGTGCGCAAACGGGTGGGCGCCGACATGGTGTTGCAATTGTCTGGTGCGCTGGAGCTGCCGTCGCCTTTGCGTGTTCAGTCAGCGGATTTGTTTCAGGTCGAGCAATTTTCTCGCCTGCTCTCCGCGCTAAGTAATCGGGAAGCCTCTTCATTGGCGGCGAGCAGCTTGCCGCAATATCTGATCGAGCTTTGTGGGCAGCATGGTTTTCCTGCCGCCAGCCTGTATGGCTTGCCCAACGGGCAGTTGCTGGCGGGTAAGCGCAGTGCGCCAGTCGATGCGGCGTTGTCACATATCATTCTGGAGACACTGGCTGGCAGTTATCAGCCCTGTGCCTGTAGCACCTGCTATCCGACACTGATCACAGTGCCGCTCATTGGCTCCGGCAAGCCGCTTGCCTTGCTGGTTTTGGCTACGGAAGAAGCGGGCAGTCTGCAGCCGTCGGTAAACGGCATACTCGCTGCGATAGGACGCGAGGCCGCACGCTTGCTGCTTGCTGCAGTCGGACAAGCAACGCTGACGCCTGCGGAGCAGGAGCTGGCCTATTTATCCCATTACGATAGCCTGACCGGTTTATCCAATCGCACCCACTTGCTGGCACTGCTGGATGGCATGCCCTCTGGCGAGCGCTGGGTAGCAGTACTGGCAATTGATGGTTTTCACGAAATCAATGCCCGGCTTGGGCATGATTTCGGCGACCGGGTATTGCTCAGCTGCGCCAGCCGGATCACGCCAATGCTGCCTCCCGGGAGCGGTGTGGGACGGGTAGGTGCGGCGCGCTTTTTGTTGTATGGCCATGGTGCCGAGGCACAGCTGGACAGTCTGATCGCGTCCATTGTGCATGTGCTTGAGCAGCCTATTGATCTGGGTAGCGAGCATGTCCAGATCAAGCTCAGCGGCGGGGTGGTGATGGATAAAAGCGGGTGCTGTCAGGGGGCAACCTTGCTGCGCCGTGCCGATCTGGCGCTGATCCGCGCCCGACATAAGGGCAATAGCCACTGGCATTATTACGATGCTGCGATGGACGAGGAAATCCGTCAGTTACACTGTCTGCGTACCGAGTTCTCCCAAGCGCTGGCACGGGACGAACTGGTATTATTTTTCCAGCCCAAGATTAATTTGCATACACATGCCGTAATTGGTGTTGAGGTTCTGGTGCGCTGGCGCAAAGACGGACGCTATATTGCGCCGGGCCAGTTTTTCCCTGCAATTGAAGCGACAGACCTGATGCGCCAGCTCGATAGCTGGGTATTAAGAGAGACCCTGCGCCATCTCGCGAGCTGGCAGCGTCAGTTTCGGGCGTTACCTGTCAGCGTCAATCTCTCGGCCATGAGCCTCAAGCATGATGATTTTCTGCCCATGGTTGAGCGCCTGCTGGCACAGTATCCGCAAGTCGCCTGCCTGCTTGAGATCGAGGTGCTGGAAACCCTTTCGCAGCAGGAAGCCTTGCAAATCGCACACAAGCTTGAGCATTGCCGTGCTTTGGGTATTCGTATCGCGCTGGACGACTTTGGTACCGGCGCATCATCGCTGGTTCATCTGCAGCAGTTGCCGTTTGACACTATCAAGATTGACCAGCGTTTCGTACGCCAGATGATAGAGTTTCCCGATAACGAGGCTATTATCCGCAGCATGGTTTCTTATGCCAGTCATAGCGGACGCCGTCTGGTAGCCGAGGGTATCGAGAGTCAGCCCATCTGGCAGCGCCTGCTTGAACTGGGTTGTGAAGAGGGGCAGGGCTACGAGATTTCGCCACCTATGTCGGAGGAAACGCTCGCTTTATGGCTGATGGAGTGGCATGCCGGTGCGGCCGTACCGGCTTGAATTTAGCCGTGTCATGGCTCATGGTGCGAATATTTGGCATCTGGCGCAGGAGATGGGCTGGCCCGCATGGGCGGGTTTTGTGCGGGGCCTGTTTCTGCGCGCTGCAATCTTGATTACTTCTCTACCGGGCGGCATGCCGATTGGGGCTTGGCGCTGTGTCGGCCTGGCGCTGTTGATGGCGATTGCCTTGTTGCCTATTCAGATGATCCCGCTATTAGGCTTGGGCATCATCGAAACCGGATCGGCACCTTATGCCAAACCGACAATTTTTCTTTTCCTTGGCGGCTTTATCCGCGGTCTGGCGCTGGAGCGCGGGAATCTGCATAGACGCATCGTGCTGTTGGCGCTGCGCGTCGTGGGTTGCCAGTCGCGTCGCCAGATTGCCGGCTTCATACTGGCGACTGCCTCCTAAAAAACACCCTCCGATTCAGGTAAGGCTACGTAGCACATAGTCCAGTGATGCTGTGCGATGGGTCAACCGTTTGAGCACCTGTTCGCGGTAGCGCTCCTCATAGTAGTCAACACCAGGATCGGCATAGTTCATGCCATGGTGCTGATTTCATATGGCAAGCAACGCGGGCGCAATTCGGCGCGTAGCTTTCTGGTGTGGCACAGGTGCTTACTAAACGCATATACACAGTTACCAGCCAGGTGATCCGCGCAGGCAGTAGCGTTGCAGTCGCAAACAGTCCACGACTAACAATAAGTAATATTTAAAATATATGGCATATGTGGCAGTTGCCATGTTTATAGGTACACCCGTACACAAGGTGGTGCTGTGGTGGTCGCTGCTTTGGAGTAGTACGCAGTGAAAAGGCGTTGCTGAATATGGGTTGGTGCACAAAGCTACATTTGCGATTGTGCAAGATTTTGAGTTAGTGGTATGAGAAAAGCATGATGATGATCATCGACACAGTTTGATCGAAATGGCCATGCTGCGCTTTAAGCTACAGAGCAGGGTAACTACTGCCTTGCCTAGCGTTGTACCTGATGAAAAACGCTTGTTTTGAGTGTATCCAATCGGTTGTGAATGCCGCTCATGGCGGCTCGTATCTTAAAGTTCGCTGGAGTTGGGAGAGGCTAGATCTATTGTGGCGTTATTTGATTGGCGGTGATGATAAGTAAATATATAGAGCAGGATTTTTAAATCATATGGTATATATTTTCATTATTTCTGCTGAGGGAAATATATTATCGGTATCGATTGATGTATTGCATATTGTTATTATATTTATGTCATACTCCGCCAGAAAAATAACTCCCGACTGCTTCCGAGTGTTGACTTGCACTTTGCTCAGGTTTATATTTAATTTCACTTGCTTAATGGTTTGAATAAAGCTTGGATTTTTAAAGAAATATATTCCGGATATTTACGCGTCTGCATTTATGTAGGCTACTAGTAAATTTCGTATTCCGGATTGGGTCGTGGCGACTGCCGATATGGAAGTGGAGCATGTGCTGCCACGCCATACTTTTAAATACAGCATAAAGGTTTGGTACTATTATGAGCGGCTATAACGCGGTATTAGCAAGAAATACAGAAAATGCACCTAAAGCTATTGGGCTGTATTCGCAGACTGTAGCTTTTTCTCATTATAATAATCTTTCCGCCCAGTTACCGGTCGATCCAAAAACTGGTAAATTGGTCGCTGGTGGTGTTAAAGAGCAGGCTGGGCAGTGCTTCACTAATATCAAGGCGGTTGTGGAAAGTATCGACCACGCCATGGACGATATTGTTAGGATTACAATCTTCCTAAAGAACATTTCTGATCTTGATGCCGTGAACGAAGTTTACGCATCTTTCTTCTCTGGCTATATGCCAACGCTGACAACTGTTGCAGTATCCGCTTTGCCTATGGATGCTCTGGTGCAAGTTGAAGCACTTGTTTCGAATGGTGTGGGTACTATTCCTGGTGCACCGCAGGCTGGCGATCTTATTAAGACTGCCCGGAATACGGAAAATGCACCGGTTAGCGCACTGTCTACGCAAACGGTTGCATTCTCTCACTACAATAACATTTCGGCTCAATTGCCTATCGACGCTAAGACTGGAAAATTGGTGGCGGGTGGAGTGAAAGAGCAAGCAGGTCAGTGCCTGAAGAATGTGAAGGCGATTCTTGAGGGAATCGACGTACCTTTTGACGATATTGTTAAGGTAAATATATTCCTCAAAAACTTATCGGATATTGATGCCGTAAACGAAGTTTATACGACATTCTTCCCTGATTCGGCTATCGCTAGAACAGTAGCCTATGTTCCTGCACGTACTGTTATTGCCGCAACTGCTTTGCCTATGGATGCTTTGGTGCAAGTCGAAGTGGTTGTATCACACGGTGATGGCACACCTCCGCAAGCGGTTGAGGATAGGCATGGTCTCATTATCTGGGCTAACAATACCGACAATGCACCGAAAAATGCACTGTCTACTCAAACGGTAGCCTTTTCACACTACAACCATATTTCGGCGCAATTGCCTTTGAATCCTAAGACGGGCAAAATGGTGGCGGGCGGTGTTAAGGAGCAGGCTGATCAGTGCCTGAAAAACATCAAGGCTATTGTCGAGAGTATTGGGCATGTGCTGGGTGACGTGGTTAAGGTCAACATCTTCCTGAAAAACATCGAAGATATGGGGGCTGTAGACGAGGTTTACACCACGTTCTTCCCTGGTGGTGTGCCTGCACGCAGGACGGTGGGTGTGTCGATGTTGTCTCATGACGCCCTTATCCAGATTGATGTTGTAGTATCGAATGCAGAAGGTACGCCACCTAAGGCATAACAGCTTTTGTTGGCAAACACGGAAACTATCATGATTTCGTGTTGATGTTGGGGGCGCGCAAGTCGCATCTCCACCCATAAATGAGGAAGCCGGAATCTATAGGCTTCCTCTTTTTTATGGGCAGCTTTTATTGAACTGACCTGTCCCGCACCACCCGAGGCTCACTCCCAGGGGCGTTGTGTCAGCAGGTCGTATATTCGAGTGCGCTCGCCAACTCTCGGGTGATATGAGGTAGCCTGAGTTCTGTAGACACGCCTGTTTGGTAAACTTTGAGCGAACAGGAGTGAGAAATGAGCAAGAGAGTAACGCAAAGCTATGCGCCGGAATTCCGGGCGGAAGCGATCAAGCTGGTGCTTGAGCAAGGATTCTCGGCGGTCGAGGCTGCTGCGCGACTGAACATGAATCAGGGCACGCTGGCGTATTGGGTAACGCAAGCGCGTAAGGCAGGCAAAACCAGCTCCGCCAAGGCAGGAACGCCCAGCGCGTCTGATCTGATGGCCGAGGTTCGGC
>NZ_RJTZ01000097.1:0-12222 GCF_024343515.1 Aquitalea sp. S1-19
CGCGGACGTCCGGTGACCGAACCGAACTCATTGCCACGCTCGGCCAGGAAAGCACCGATTTCGTTTTCCTGCTCGGTCGGGAATGGACCGGAACCTACGCGGGTGGTGTAGCCCTTAACGATACCCAGCACATAGCTGAGCATTTGCGGCGCGACACCGGCACCTGGTGCAGCAGCACCTGCTACGCAGTTGGACGAGGTCACAAACGGGTAGGTACCGTGATCGATGTCCAGCAACGTGCCTTGCGCACCTTCAAACAGCAGAGGTACACCGGCAGCGTTCTTGTCGTACAGGGTACGGGACACATCGGCCACCATAGGCTTGATGCGCTCGGCCAGCAGCATGGTCTGCTCGAGGATGGCCTCGAAGCTGACCGGATCGGCCTTGTGATACTGGGTCAGCTGGAAATTGTAGTAATCGACATTTTCCTTGAGCTTGGCCGCAAAAGCCTCGCGGTCGAACAAGTCAATCACGCGCAGAGCACGGCGAGCGACCTTGTCTTCGTAAGCAGGGCCGATGCCGCGACCGGTGGTGCCGATCTTGCCGGCGCCCTTGGCCAAGTCACGCGCCTGATCCAGTGCAACGTGGTAAGGCAGGATCAGCGGGCAGCCTTCGGCGATCTTCAGGCGCTTGTCGACATCGACACCGGCTGCGAGCAGCTCGTCGATTTCCTTGAGCAAGGCTTCAGGCGACAGCACCACACCATTACCGATGAAGCACTCAACCCCGGCGCGCAGGATGCCGGACGGGATCAGGCGCAGGATGGTCTTCTTGCCGTTCACGACCAGGGTGTGGCCGGCATTGTGGCCGCCCTGAAAGCGCACCACGGCTTCAGCGTGATCGGTCAGCCAATCGACGATCTTGCCCTTGCCTTCATCACCCCACTGGGTACCAATTACCACTACGTTCTTGTTGGACATCGGAAGCAACCTCTTCTTCTCGGTCAAAATGAGTTCAATGAAACGGAACGATCAGCCAGCCTTCGCTCGTTGCCACCAGTTCACGGTCGCAGCCCAAGGCTTCGGCAGATTCGCCCAGATAATCCAGTACCACGATCTCGCCGGTCGCGCGTAAACGCGCCACTTCGTTTGATACATCAGGCAACTGGCGTGCAGCCACCCGGATACCGCGCGCAGGATGACGCGCAGGCAAAATACGAATCAAGTCGCGCAGATCCAGACTGAAACCGGTAGCCGGGCGCGCACGGCCAAAGCGCCGGCCGACATTATCGTAACGGCCACCACGCGCCAATGCATCGGACCAGCCCGGCGCATAAGCGGTGAATAGCAAACCGGTATGATAGAAACCGCTGCGTAATTCGGCCAGATCAAAGCTTAGCTCGACCTTGCCTTGCAAAGCGCGGGCAATAGCCGACAACTGCATCAAGCCCAGCTCTATCTCGGGCAGGGACGGCAGGCGTGAACGCGCGCTTTCCAGCATGCTGGCCGGGCCATACAGCTCGGGCAAAGCGATAAAAGCCGAACGGTAAGGCTCGGCTACCCCGGCAACCAGCTCGCGGATTGTGGCGCCATCCTTGCTTTGCAGCGCGGCAAACAGCTCGCGGGCGCTCGTAGCATCCAGTGCGGCGGCGGCAACCAGACCACGGAAAATCGCGATATGGCCGACGTCCAGACGGATATTCTCCACCCCGCCCAGACGCAAGGCGTCCAGCATCAGACCTATCACTTCCAGATCCGCCTCGATGCCGGCGTAACCGTAAAGCTCGGCGCCCACCTGCAAAGGCTCGCGCGAGCTCATCAGCCCGTTCGGGCGCGCATGCACCACACTGCCGGCGTAACACAGGCGCGTGACGCCGGTGCGCTCCGACAGCAGATGGGCGTCGATACGTGCCACCTGCGGTGTGATGTCGGCACGCAGACCCAGTTGCCGGCCGGACAGATGGTCATCCAGCTTGAAGGTCTTGATATCGAGCGCACCATCGTCTTCCGACACCAATGCCTCGATATATTCGATCAAAGGCGGAGAGACCAGCTCGTAGCCTGCGGTGCGGAACTGCTCCAGCATCGCCGCCTTGGCGGACTCCACCTGACGTGCGGTTGCCGGTAATATGTCGGCAATATGTTCGGGTAACAGCCAGTTGCGCATGTTTGAAATCGCTACACAATAAAAGGCGGGAGACACTCCCGCCTTGGCTTTAACGAATCAGCCGGTTATCCGGCTGATAACGGATGATATTACTACTTTCCAGCTGCCGCCGGGTTCTTGAAATACTTGAAGAACGCGGAATCAGGCTGCAAGACCATTACATCACTCTTGTTCTTGAACGATTCCTTGTAGGCCTGCATGCTACGCCAGAACGCATAGAACTCGGGATTATTGCCATAAGCCTGCGCATAAATCGCACCCGACTTGGCATCGCCCTCACCCTTGATCCGCTGCGCATCCTTGTAGGCTTGCGACAGAATGATCTCGCGCTGACGATCGGCATCGGCACGAATACGCTCGGCCTCGGCAGCACCTTCACTGCGTAGCTGGCTGGCAACGGTCAAGCGCTCGGAACGCATGCGCTCGTACACGGACGTGCTGATTTTATCCGGAAAATCGACGCGCTTTAAGCGCACATCGAGAATTTCGACGCCCATTTTACGTGCTTCTGCATCAGCGCGCTGCTTTACAACCGCCATCACCTGTTCGCGCTTGCCGGAAATCACATCAGAAACATCCTTCTGACCGAACTCGGCACGCAAGCCGTCATTGATGATCTGCTTCAGGCGCGACACGGCCGCCAGCTCGTTACCCCCCACGCTCTTATAGAACTGCTCGACATTGACCACGCGCCACTTCACATAGCTGTCGACCAATACGTTCTTTTTCTCGCGCGTATTAAAGAGCTCGGGGGCTTCAGCATCGATAGTCTGCGTACGCTTGTCAAAGTAACGCACATTCTGCAGGAAAGGCACTTTGAACTGTATGCCAGGCTTGGAGATGATGCGTACCACCTCACCAAACTGGAACACCATTGCATACTGGCGTTGATCCACGGTAAACATCGACATGGAAAACAGTAGCAGGCCCGCGACCAGCGCGACCAGGGTCGGTATCAGTTTATCCATGGTTTACTCCTCGCCCGTAGTTTCAGCAGTCCGCCCGGCGCGGTCTGTCAGGTCACGCCCACTGCGGACAGGGGCAGCGGCAGCCGGCTTGGCCGCCACGGCAGGCGCAGGCACCGCGGCAGGCGCAGCCTGGGCAGGATTCGCCCCCGGTGCCGCTTGCTGCATCAACTTGTCCAGTGGCAGATACAGAAGATTACCACCGCCTTTCTGGTCAACCACTACCTTGGAGGTATTGCTCATGACCTGCTGCATCATGTCGTAGTACATGCGATCACGCATGACCTTGGGTGCCTTGGTGTACTGTGACAGTACCGAGGTGAAACGCGAAGCATCACCCTCGGCATTATCAACCACCCGCTGACGATAGCCTTCGGCCTCTTCCATCAGACGCGATGCCAGACCCCGGGCTTTCGGAATCACATCATTGGCGTAAGCCTGCCCTTCGTTGCGCAGCTTTTCCTTGTCCTGACCGGCTTTGACCGCGTCGTCAAATGCAGCGCTAACGGCCTGCGGCGGCTGCACGTCGTTGATGTTGACCTTGGCAATACGAATGCCGAGCTTGTAACGATCCACAATCTGCTGGATCAGTGTCTGGGCTTCGACCGCAATCTGGGCACGCCCCTCGTTCAATACAAAGTCGACCTTGTTGCGCCCTACCACCTCGCGGATAGCCGTCTCGGCGGCCTGCTTAACAATGTCCTTGGCGTCTTTTTCCCGTGCGGCGTTATTGAACAGGAAATCCTTGGCATCCTTGATGTCGTATTGCACCGAGAACTGGACATCGATGATGTTCTGGTCATCGGTCAGCATCAGCGCTTCTTCCGGAATACGGTTTTTGGCGCTGCCGCGATAGCCGATCTCCAGACTGCGCACCTCGGTCAGGTTGACGATCTCGACCTTCTCGAACGGGTAAGGCAAATGCCAACCCAGACCAGGTCCGGTAGTACGCGAGTAGCTGCCAAGACGCAAGACCACGCCTTCTTCGCTGGCATCCACTACATAAAATCCGCTACCCAGCCACAAGGCAGCCACCACACCCACGACAGCCAGTGCGCCACCACGGAATATGCCACCTGGAGAAACTTCAGGGCTAGGACTACCACCCGTGACCGGCGGCTTGGCACCCAGCAGGCGCGAAAGCTTCTGATTCAGGCGGCGAAAAATTTCGTCCAGGTCAGGCGGGCCGTCGTTACCTCCACGGCCTCGGTTCGGGTCAAATTGTGACATCGCAATCGGGGTCTTTTTGGTTAGGTTCTTGGGGTAAATCATTTGAAACAAGTAGGGCAATGGCTGTGCGCAGGAGTTCCAGCCCCTCACCAGTCAATGCAGAAACGCGAACAGAAACCGGTCGCCCGCTATCATCGTACTCGATTTCGGGCGGCAGACCACGTAAATCCGTCTTATTCCACACCATCAGCTGTGGAATCGTGTCGGCACCAATTTCAGCCAGCACCTGATTCACCGCCGCTACCTGCTGCTCGCGCATACTGCTGGCAGAGTCCACCACATGCAGCAAGAGATCGGCCTGCACGGTTTCTTCCAGCGTGGCGCGAAAAGCCGCCACCAGCGTATGTGGCAAGTCGCGGATAAAACCGACGGTGTCCGACAAGACAATAGAGCAATCCTGATTCAGATATAAACGCCGGCTGGTAGTGTCCAGGGTGGCAAACAACTGGTCGGCAGCATAAATGCGCGCCTTGGTCAGGCTATTGAACAAGGTCGACTTGCCGGCATTGGTGTAGCCGACAATGGATACCGAGGCAAAACCGGCACGGATACGGCCACGGCGCTGGGTATGACGCTGCTTTTGTACCTGAACCAGCCTGTCCTTCAGCATCTTGACCCGGTTACCCAGCAAACGGCGATCGGTTTCCAGCTGGGTTTCCCCTGGGCCGCGCAGGCCGATACCGCCCTTTTGCCGCTCAAGGTGGGTCCAGCCGCGTACCAGCCGCGTCGCCAGATGCGACAGCTGCGCCAGTTCGACCTGCAACTTGCCCTCATGGCTGCGTGCACGTTGCGCAAAGATATCGAGAATCAAGCTGCTGCGGTCTATCACCCTGCATTGCAGCGCGCGCTCGAGGTTGCGTTCCTGCCCTGGCGACAACTGGTGATTGAAAATCACCACATCGGCCTCGCTGGCTCTCACCAGAGCAGCCAGCTCCTCGACCTTGCCTTTACCGGCAAATAAGGCCGGATCAGGACGGCTGCGCTTGCCGCGCAGCACACCTTGGATACTGACGCCTGCACTCCTGACAAGGTCGGTGCATTCCTGCACGCCCTCCTCATAGTCGGCCTCACCAAAATCCAGACAAACCAGAATGGCCTGGTCGCCCTGATCGGGACGATCGAACACGGCTTCCCCGTCTTTAAAAAAGATAGGGGCTGAAGAAAACGCCTGCCGGCGGATCCGTCAGCCCTTAATGGCACCAAAAACTGAATCAGCCTTCGGACTGGGCTTCTGCCTTGGCAGAGGCTCCCGGACCATCATGCGGAATGCTGACTGCACGGGCGGGCACAACGGTGGAGATGGCATGCTTGTACACCATCTGGGTCACGGTATTCTTCAGCAGCACCACATATTGATCGAAAGACTCGATCTGACCTTGCAGCTTGATGCCGTTCACCAGATAAATGGAAACTGGCACGTGCTCCTTGCGCAGAATGTTCAGAAACGGGTCTTGTAGCATTTGCCCTTTAGCGCTCATTTTTATTCTCCAAACTTCGTAAATTGTTTTCGTTCAAGATAAACACAACGGTGCCAAAATTCTTTTTAGCAGAAAAAATACCGACGTACTATCTCTTGGTTCGATTCTTGGCTACAGCCTTGCCGCCGGTTTTGGCTGCAGGCTTGGCGCCAGGTCGGCCAAATGGCTTGGCCGCCACCTTGCCATCGGTCTTGCCCTTGGCCGGTACGCGCGCCTTGGCTGGCAGCTTTTCCTTCTCTTTGGCCTGCTCGCGCGCCTTGGCTTCCGCCTTGTTCGCCGCACGCTGCTTCAGCATGCTGAGCTTGCCGCCGCTGGCTTCAACCTCATACGGGTTGACGCTGGACTTGTATTGTACCCTGAGCGGCGTGCCTTGCAGCTGGAAAGCTTTACGATACAGGTTTTCCAGGTAACGAGTGTAGCTATCCGGCACACTATCCAGCGAATTGCCGTGAATCACGATAATCGGCGGATTCATGCCGCCCTGGTGCGCATAACGCAACTTGGGACGGGTCAAGCCTATCCGTGGCGGCTGCTGGCGTTCGATAGCCAGTTGCAGCAAGCGGGTCAGCTTAGGCGTCGGCAGCTTGCTCATGGCGGCGTTGTAAGCGGCATCAATCGACTTGAACAACTCCCCTACCCCCTTGCCTTCCAGCGCAGAGATATAGTGGAACTTGGCAAAATCAAGGAAGGCCAGCTTGCGGGCGACATCGCGGTGGATCTTCTCTCTTTGCTCGTTATCGAGGTGATCCCATTTATTCACCGCCACCACCAGTGCGCGCCCGGCCTCCAGCGCGAAGCCGGCAATGGTTGCGTCCTGCTCGGACACATCCTGCTGCGCATCCAGCACCAGCACCGCCACATTGGCATCCTCGATCGCCTGCATGGTCTTGATCACCGAGAATTTCTCAATGGTTTCATTGACCTTGCCGCGACGGCGCACGCCAGCGGTGTCGATAATGGTGTAGTTGCGATCTTCCCGCTCGAAATCGATATAGATGCTGTCGCGTGTGGTGCCGGCTTGGTCGAACGCAATCACGCGCTCTTCACCCAAAATGGCATTCACCAGCGTCGATTTGCCGACATTAGGGCGACCGATGACGGCAAATTTCGGATGCTTGCTCGCCTCTTCTTCCGTCGCGTCAGGGAAACGCTCAAGCACGGTTTCGATCAGTTCGCGCACGCCATCGCCATGCGAGGCCGACAGCGCATACGGGTCACCCAGTGCCAGTTCGTGGAACTCGGCGGCCGCCATGGCCGGGCTCATGCCCTCTGCCTTGTTCACCACCAGAAAAATCGGCCGCTGGCTCTGACGCAAGCGGTTGGCAATCAGCTTGTCCTGCGGTGTCAGACCACTACGGCCATCAACCAGGAACACAATGGCGTCCGCCTCATCCACGGCCTGCAGGGTCTGACGTGCCATTTCCCACAGAATGCCATCGTCGACCACGGGTTCAAAACCGCCGGTGTCGATAACCAGGTAGGGCTTGCTACCCATACGGCCATGACCATAGTGACGGTCACGGGTCAGACCGGGCTGGTCGGCAACCAGCGCGTCACGGGAACGCGTCAGGCGGTTAAACAGGGTTGACTTGCCCACATTGGGACGGCCAACCAGTGCGATTGTCGGTTTCATTAATTCAGACTTGGTTAATTCAGTACGGCCAAACGGCCGTTGCGACCTTGCACATAGGCAGCGTCACCCAGCGACACAGGCTGGCTGAGGGTTCCTTCGGCTCCGGTACGCGTGCGGCCAATCAGGCGGCCGTCCTCGCTGGCAAGAAGGTGAGCGTAACCTTCGCCATCCAGTACCAGAATATTCTTGCCCAGCATTACCGGTCCGCTGACATCACGGTAGCGCAGAGCATCGTTTTTCCACAAATTGCGTCCGGTCTCGATATCAAACGCCCAGATCGCGCCATCTTCACCGGTCACATAGGCCGCGCGACTGTCCAGCGCCAGCCCCCGGCTACTTGCCACTTCCCGAGCCCAGACCAGATTACCGCCGCGCGCATCAAAGCACGCCACACGGCCCTGATAGGCAACCGCACAGACGCGGCGACCATCGAACTGCGGCTGGCTGACCACATCGGTCACGCGCTCAAGCTCGCTACCGCCACGCGGCGAAGCAACAGTGGCTTCCCACAAAGGCGCACCGGACTGCAGATTGTAGACGGCCAGCTTGCCACCGGCTATCCCTGTGACCAGAACCTCCTTGCCTATGGCCAGCATCACCGGCGTGGTGGCACGTACCATCAAGGAAGGCGGAGCCTGCCATTGCGTCCAGATGGACTTGCCATCCTTGGCATCAAACGCGGTCAGACGACCATCTGCAGCATGCGTCACCACCATGCCGGCGGCCAGGACCGGCGGCTCGGACAACACGCTGGTCAACTTCTGACGCCACAACACCTTGCCCGTTGCGTCCACAGCAAGCAGTTCGCCCTTGTCGTTACCGACAAAATAGGCCCCTTCCCCGGCAGCAACACCGGCACCCAGTGTTTCGCCCTTTACGCGAAATTCGGCATTTTTCTTGCCGGTCAAGGCATCCAGCAGCACCACTTCGCCGTTATTACCGCTAGCAGCCAGTACACCCTGATAATGAGCAGGTACAAACAGCCCCTGACTCACCTCGGGTACACGGGCCTGCCATTTCAGATTGAGCGCATGAGTCTGCTCAATTTTGGCAAGCGGGGTCGGCTCGTAAGCCTGGGCGCCTTCAAACAAGCTGGCACAACCGGCCAAAAGCGAGGAAACGGCAACAGCGGCAAAGGTATGGCGTAGCATCAATCAGCTCCCGATCGCATCAATTTTGGCTTGCACGAATTCCCGCATCGGGTCTTCTGCGCTTTGCTTGGCCAGTGCGGCCTTATAAGCATCCATCGCAGCCTTATGATCGCCACGGGCGAACAGGACATCCCCCTTCATATCGAGAAAGAAGCTGTCAAAACCAGCCGGGTGCTCCGCATTCAGCTCGGCCAGCGCGCCATCATATTGCTTGAGATCCAGTAATACCGCAGCAAGACGCAGATGGGCAATGGCCAGCACCGAAGGTTCCTTGGCATTGCCAATCACCCACTTAAGCTGGCTTTGCGCCATCGCCAGATCGTTTTTTTCAAATGCCAGCTTGGCAGCCAGCAGCGAAGCGCGTGGCGCATAGGATGTCGAGCCGTACTCCTGCTGCAAGCTGCTGGTAATCGAACGGATCTTGGCCAGATCACCGCCAGGCGCGGCACTTTCCAGCTGAGCAAATACGGCCGAGGCTTTTTCCGCACGCTCGGCCTGATACAGATGCCAACCCTTGAAGCCAAGATAAGCAGCACACGCGGCCAGCACGGCGGCGGCCAGCCACTTGCCCCACTGCTGCCAGAAGGTACGCATCGTGTCTATCTGTTCCTGCTCCTGCAAGTCGAACGCCATGGTGCCCCTCCCCTATTTATGATTTCAGACGTGCCAGTGTCAGCGCAAGCGCATCCACCGCCACCACTTCCTGAGCCAGCTCGGTGCGCAGCGGTTTCACCGCCACGGTACCGGCTGCCATCTCGTTTTCACCGACGATCAGCGCGAATTCCGCGCCAGAGGCATCGGCCTTTTTCATTTGCGACTTGAAGCTGCCATCGCCCAAGTGCTGGATCACCGAATAGCCGGCCTCGCGCAAGCTGCGCGCTACGCGCATGCCATACATGGCCGCGCCCTCGCCCTGCTGTACCAGATAGACATCCACTGCACGCGCCTTGGGCAGCAAATCTTTGGCGGCCAGCAGCAGCAATACGCGCTCCATGCCCATGCCAAAACCGATGCCTGGGGCAGGTTTGCCCCCCAGCTGCTCGGTCAGCCCATCATAACGGCCACCGGCACAGACTGTGCCCTGCGCGCCCAGTTCGGTCGTCACCCATTCGAACACGGACTGGTTGTAATAATCCAGACCTCGCACCAGACGCGGGTTTTCCACGAAGCGGATACCCAGCGCACCAATCATCGCCTTCCAGCCCTCGTAATGGGTGCGGGAAGCTTCGCCCAGATAGTCGATCAGACGCGGTGCGGCGTTCGCCATAGCCTGCAAGGCCGGATTTTTGGTGTCCAGCACGCGCAGGGGGTTGCTGTACATGCGGCGCTTGCCGTCCTCGTCGAGGATATCCGCATGCTGCTCAAGGTAGGCCACCAGTGCTTCGCGATGCGCCGCACGCTCTTCCTTATTGCCCAGCGTATTGATTTCCAGCTGCACACTGTCCTGCAAGCCCAGACGCTGCCACAGATCGGCCGTCAGCAGGATGATTTCGGCGTCGATATCCGGCCCGGCGAAACCCAGCGCCTCGATCCCCACCTGATGGAACTGGCGGTAACGTCCTTTTTGCGGGCGCTCGTGGCGATACATCGGCCCCTGATACCACAGCTTCTGCGTGGCGTTATACAGCAGGTTGTGTTCGACCACGGCACGCAAGGTGCCGGCTGTTCCTTCCGGACGCAGTGTCAGGCTGTCGCCATTCAGAGCATCGGTGAAGGTATACATTTCCTTCTCGACGATATCGGTCACCTCGCCGATAGAGCGCACGAACAAAGGCGTCGCTTCGACGATGGGGGTGCGGATATTCTGGTAGCCATAATCGGCCAGCAACTTGCGCAACACCCCTTCAAAATACTCCCACTGGTGCGACTCGGCCGGCAGCACATCGTTCATGCCGCGAATCGCCTGAATTTTCTGAGCCATGATCTTTTCTTGTTAAATCAAACCACTGTTGCAGGACGGATCAAACCGCCGCCCTGATCGGAATCACTTTCGAGCCTGATGATTGGCGCTTGCTGCCACCCTCGCCATAACGGCTGGCTACATAGTCGTCGACCAGCGCCTTGAACTCGGCGGCAATAGACTCGCCCTTGAGCGTCACGGTTTTCTCGCCGTCCACATACACTGGCGCCACCGGTACCTCACCGGTTCCGGGCAGCGAAATGCCGATATCGGCCAGCTTGCTCTCGCCCGGACCATTGACCACGCAACCCATGACCGCCACCTTCATCTCTTCCACGCCCGGATATTGCAAGCGCCATACCGGCATGGACTCGCGCAGATAGGTCTGGATACTGTCGGCCAGCTCCTGGAATACGGTACTACTGGTGCGGCCACAGCCGGGACAGGCGGTGACCAAAGGCACGAAACTGCGCAAGCCCATAGTCTGCAGCAACTCCTGCGCCACAATCACTTCGCGCGTGCGCGACTCGCCCGGCTGCGGTGTCAGCGAGATACGGATGGTGTCGCCTATGCCTTCTTGCAAAAGCACAGCCAAAGCCGCACTGGAGGCGACAATGCCCTTGCTGCCCATGCCGGCTTCGGTCAGGCCCAAGTGCAGCGGGAAATCGCAGCGGCTGGCCAAGTTACGGTAAGCGGTAATCAGATCCTGCACATGGCTGACCTTGCACGACAGAATAATATTGTCGGCCGGCAGCCCCAGCTCCATCGCCTTGTCCGCACTTTCCAGCGCCGACACAATCAGCGCCTCGCGCATCACCGCGTCCGGCGGCAGCGGCTGGGCCAGACGCGCATTGTGGTCCATCATGCGCACCACCAAGGCCTGATCCAGACTCCCCCAGTTCACGCCGATACGCACCGCCTTATCCAGCTCCATGGCGGTACGCACCATAAAGGCAAACTTTTCGTCGCCACGCGCACCCTTGCCCACATTACCCGGATTGATGCGGTATTTGGCCAGTGCGCGGGCACAGTCCGGATAGTCTTTCAGCAGCTTATCGCCATTGAAATGAAAGTCGCCCACCAGTGGCACACGGCAACCCAGATCATCCAGCCGCTGCCGCACTTCGGCCACGGCGGCTGCGGCCTCCGGACTATTGACGGTAATACGCACCACTTCGGAGCCCGCCTCGGCCAGTTCGTACACCTGAGCGGCTGTCGCCGCCGCATCGGCCGTATCGGTATTGGTCATCGACTGCACCAGCACCGGTGCATCGCTACCGGTTATCAGGTGGCCGATACGGACCTGGCGTGTCACGCGACGGGGAATGCCATAACTATCCATAGATGCCTCAATCCAGCTTGAGCGTGGCGGTCGAGCCACGAATCTTGCCGGTCATGTCCACCGGCTGCCCCTTGTAGATCACAGTCACATGGCTTGCATTGCCGATGCGTACACGGTAAGGCGGCGTGCCAGCCAGTGTTTTTTCTTCGCCCGGCATCAGGCTGCCAAACATCAGTTTCTGCCCCTTGGCATCTGTCACCGAGACCCAGGACTCCTGAGTGCTGGACAAACGCAGACCGGACTCAGGCGACACCGCAGGCTCTACCTTGACAGCAACAGCAGGCGCAGAGGCGGCAGGCTTGGCAGCGGCTGGCGCAGATGCCTGTGGCACCTCCTCCGTCACAACATCGACTGCAGCGGGCTGCTCCACGGTCAGCATCGGACTCAAGTCCCCCGGGTTTGCCGGCGCTTCTTCGC
>NZ_RJTZ01000098.1:0-12029 GCF_024343515.1 Aquitalea sp. S1-19
CCTTATGTCTGGCTGGCCGACTATGGCTGTACCGTGGCCGAACTGCCGTCCGACGAGAAGAACCGCGTCAGCCACCGCGCGCAGGCGATGCAGGTGCTGCTGGCCAAACTCAAGGCCTTTGCATGAGCGTGATCGATATTTCGGCGCTTAGCGGTGGCCTGAAAGAGCTGCCACCCTTGTCGCTCTACATCCATTTCCCGTGGTGTGTGCGCAAGTGTCCGTATTGCGACTTCAATTCGCACGAGGCCAAAAACGGCTTCGACGAAATGGGCTATGTCGCGGCCTTGCTGGCCGATCTGGAAAGCAGCCTGCCGCAGATCTGGGGACGGCCGGTGACGACCATCTTTATGGGCGGCGGCACCCCCAGCCTGTTTTCGGCGGCGGCGATGGATGCCTTGCTGTGCGGCATACGCGCGCGGGTGCGCCTGCATCCGGATGCCGAAATTACCATGGAAGCCAACCCCGGTACCTTTGAAAGCGACAAGTTCAAGGGTTATCGTGCGGCCGGCATCAACCGCCTGTCCATCGGTGTGCAAAGCTTTGATCCGGCTTTTTTGCAAGGACTGGGGCGCATCCACAATGGCGACGAGGCGCGCCGGGCGGTTGAGATCGCGTTGACGCATTTCGACAACGTCAACCTCGACCTGATGTATGCCCTGCCTGGGCAGACGCCGGAACAGGCGCTGGCCGATATCGATACCGCGCTTAGCTACGGCATCACCCATTTGTCGGCTTATCACCTGACCATCGAACCCAATACCCTGTTCGCGCGTTATACGCCGGCCAATCTGCCGGACGACGAGCGCTCGGCCGATATGCAAGAAGCGATCGAAGCGCGGCTGGCCGCCGCCGGGTTCGAGCATTACGAGACCTCGGCCTTTGCCAGAGCCGGATACCAATGCCGGCATAACCGTAATTACTGGACCTTTGGCGACTATGTCGGCATCGGTGCCGGCGCCCATGGCAAAATCAGCTCGCACGCCGGCGTACTGCGCGAGGCGCGCTACAAGCAACCGGCGGCCTATCTGAAGGCGGTCACAGCCGGCAAGCCGGTGCAGGAAGCACATAAAGTCGGGCGGCAGGACCTGCCATTCGAGTTCATGTTAAATGCGCTGCGCCTGACCGGCGGCTTTGAAGAAGAACTGTTTGCCGCCCGCACCGGCTTGCCGCTGGTGTTGATTGCGCGCGAACTGAAGCAGGCCGGGCAAGACGGCCTGCTGGAACGCACGGGCGGCCTGATTCGCCCTAGCCTGAAGGGGCAGCGTTTTTTGAATGATCTGCTCACCCTGTTTTTGAACGATGGAGACTGACAGCATGGCAAAAGAAATCATCCACACCGACAAGGCGCCTGCCGCAATCGGCGCTTACTCGCAGGCCGTCAAGGCCGGCAATACCGTTTACCTGTCGGGCCAGATCCCGCTCGACCCGGCTACCATGGCCGTAGTTGAAGGCGGTTTCGAAGCCGAAACCCGTCAGGTGTTCACCAACCTCAAGGCCGTGTGCGAAGCCGCCGGCGGTTCGCTGTCCGATATCGTTAAGCTCAATGCCTATCTGACCGACCTGTCCAATTTCGCCACCTTCAATAAAGTGATGGCCGAATTCATGGCCGAGCCTTATCCGGCACGCGCTGCCGTTGGCGTTGCCTCGCTGCCGCGCGGCGTGCTGGTGGAAGCCGAAGGCGTGATGGTGCTGGGCGAATAAGCCTGCATCTGTTGCCAGATAGACTAAACGCCGCCGGGCCAAATCCGGCGGCGTTTTGCATGCTGCAGCTTCTGTGTTGCAATGCGTATTTCATTTTTCCGGAGGCCTGCGATGACGGCGTTTTCCTATCTGCTTGTGAATGTCTTTGCCGAAAGTCGCTGGGGTGGCAACCCGCTGGCCGTATTTACCGATGCTTCGGGACTCAGCGACGCCGATATGCAGGCGATTGCCCGGCAGTTCAATTTGTCGGAAACCGTATTTGTCTTGCCGGGTACGGATGATTGCGCCGCTGCCTTGCGCATTTTTACGCCGGCGCTTGAGCTGCCCTTTGCCGGCCATCCGTTGCTGGGCAGTGCCGCCGTGCTGCAAAAACTGCTGGGTTTACCCGCGCACTTTAGCCTGAATACCCGTGCCGGCGAGATCGCCATTCGCGAGCATGAGGGCATCTACCGTTTGTGTGCCCGCCCTGCGACGAGCCGTGCGGCGGATCTGGATTCTGCTACAGCCGCGGCGATGCTGAATCTGGATGTGTCGGCCATGGCCGCAGCGCCGGTCTGGGTCAATGCCGGCTCCGAGCAACTGCTTTTGCGTGCCGCCAGCCGCGATGCGGTGCTGGCGGCCAAACCCGATCCGCTGCTGTTTGCCGCTGGCGCGACCCTGTTTCCCGGGCGCTCGGTGGCTTATCTATGGCATGCCGAAGATGGCGTGGCTACGGTGCGCTTGTTTTACGGTCAGGGCGGTGCGGTGCTGGAAGACCCGGGCACCGGTTCGGCCTGCGCCAACCTGGGTGCCTGGTGTGCCGAAGCCGGTATGGTACCCTTGTCGTGGCGGGTGGTGCAGGGCGAGGCCATCGGCCGGCCCAATATCCTGTATCTGGATGTCGATGCTGCAGGGCGGGTCGAGGTGGGCGGCCGGGTGCAGATGATGGGGCAGGGCGTTTTCTGCGCTTGACGCCATCTGCATAGGTTGGCATTCTGGAGTCTTCACTCAAACACACGTTTGAAGACGAGGGGGGATAATGAAAGCAATGTGGAAAAACGCCGCGCTGGTAATGCTGGCAACACTGGTTTCCGGCTCTGCACTGGCCGCCGGCGTGGTGGGAACCTGGAAAACGATAGACGACGAAACCAAGCAGCCCAAGGCGCTGGTGCAGATCTCGGAATCGGCTGGCGGCGAACTGTCCGGCAAGATCGTCAAGCTGTTCAACAAGCCGGAAGCGGTATGTGATGCTTGCGAAGGCGCGAACAAGGGCAAGCCGGTGGTGGGCATGAACATCCTGTGGGGGCTGAAAAAAGACGGCAATAGCTGGACCGGTGGCAAGATTCTCGACCCGAAATCGGGCAAGGTCTACAGCGCCAAGATGAAGCTGGAAGGCGACAACAAGCTGGAAGTACGCGGCTTTATCGGCATGGCTTTGCTGGGCCGCACCCAGGTCTGGGAGCGCAATTAAGCGCGGCTTTGTCTGTGGGGGATACGCAATGGCGGAAAGCGATAGCTTTCCGCTTTTTGTTTTTGGGTACAATCGTCGACTATGCCTAGCCCTATCGATATCGCCAGCCAAGTGCCGCTGGCCGCACCTGCCACTCTCAAGAAACTAGAAAAGCTGGGTATCCGCCGCCGCTTCGACTTTATCCTGCATCTGCCGCTGCGCTACGAAGATGAAACCCATGTCTACCCGATTGCCAGTGCGCCTTATGGCAAGGCGGTGCTGGTGGAGGGCGAGGTGATTTCTTCCGAGGTGCAGTTCAAGCCGCGCCGCCAACTGGTGGTGCAGATAGAGGACAGCAGCGGCACGCTGATATTGCGCTTTATCCACTTTTATCCCAGCCAGCAAAAGGCGCTGGCCAAGGGTAAGCGGGTGCGGGCGCTGGCCGAAGTCAGGCGCGGTTTTTACGGCGACGAGATGGTGCACCCCAAGCTGCGCGAAGTGGCTGCGGACGAGGCCCTGGCCGACAGTCTGACCCCCATCTATCCGACCTTGAGCGGGCTGACCCAGACAGTGCTGCGGCGCATGATACAGGGCGAACTCAAGGCGCAACAGCTGGACGAGACCTTGCCGGCGGCGCTGATTGCAAGGCTGGGTCTGGTGCCGTTTGCCGATGCGGTACGCTTGCTGCATGCGCCGCCGCCCGAACTATCGGCCGAGGCCTTGAGCAATCCCTTATTGCCGGCCTGGCAAAGGCTGAAATTCGATGAATTGCTGGCGCAACAGCTGTCGATGCGTCTGGCCTACCGCGCACGGCGCTCGGGCAAGGCGCCGGTCATTGTGGGAGACCAGTCGCTGCGCCAGCAACTGATTAGCCGGTTGCCGTTTGCCTTGACTGGAGCGCAGCAAAAAGTACTGGCCGAGATTACCGCAGACCTTGCGCTGGCACATCCGATGAATCGCCTGTTGCAAGGCGATGTCGGCAGCGGCAAGACGGTGGTGGCGGCGATGGCTGCCCTGAGCGCGATCGAAGCCGGTTTTCAGGTGGCCTTGATGGCACCGACCGAAATTCTGGCCGAGCAGCATTACGCCAAGCTGTCGGCCTGGCTGGAACCTCTGGGGGTGAAGGTCGCCTGGCTGTCCGGCAGCTTGCGCAAAAAAGCGCGTAGCGAAATGAATGCGCTGATTGCCTCGGGCGAGGCGCGTCTGGCGGTGGGCACGCATGCCCTGTTTCAGGACGAGGTGAGCTTCGAGAAGCTGGGGCTGGTGATTGTCGACGAGCAACACCGCTTTGGTGTGGGGCAGCGCCTGGCCTTGCAGGGCAAGGGCGCCGAGCCGCACCAGCTGATGATGACGGCGACGCCGATTCCGCGCACGCTGGCGATGAGCTTTTACGCCGATCTGGATGTCTCGGTGATCGATGAGCTACCGCCGGGGCGTACGCCGATAGTCACCAAGCTGATCAGCTCGGCGCGCCGCGACGAGGTCGTAGCCTATGTCAACAAGACCTGTAGCGAGGGGCAGCAGGTGTACTGGGTATGCCCGCTGATCGAGGAGAGCGAGACGCTGGAGCTGCAAACCGCCGTCGATACCCATCTCGGCCTGAGCGAGGATTTGCCGCAGTGGCAGGTAGGTCTGGTGCATGGCCGCATGAAAGCGGCGGAAAAGGCCGAGGCGATGGCGGCGTTTTCCCGCAACGAGACGCAGGTGCTGGTGGCTACGACGGTGATCGAGGTCGGGGTCGATGTGCCCAATGCCAGCCTGATGGTGATCGAGCACGCCGAACGCATGGGGCTGGCGCAGTTGCACCAGTTGCGTGGCCGGGTCGGGCGGGGGGCAGCCAAAAGCACGTGCGTGCTGCTGTTCGAATCGAAGTTATCGGATCTTGCCAAGGCGCGTTTGCGGGTTATTTTCGAACATACCGATGGCTTCGAGATTGCGCGTCAGGATTTGCTGATCCGTGGTCCGGGCGAATTTCTGGGCGCGCGCCAGAGCGGTCTGCCCATGTTGCGCTTTGCCAATCTGGAGGAGGATGTGGCCTTGCTGGAGTCGGCACGCGAGATGGCGCCGGTTTTGCTGGAAAAATCGCCCGCGTCTGCGTCCGCCCATTTGGCGCGCTGGCTGGCCGGGCGCGAGCATTTCCTTAAGGCGTAAGCGGGGATGGATCTTGGCAGACAAAAAAAAGGCCCCGGCTGAGGAGCCGGAGCGAATGGGATATTGCTGCAAACAACAAAGGAGAAACCATATGAAGCGGTATTTATATTAGTACTTAACCGTTTACGTATCAATAGTATAGGTTGCGATTGCTATTGATCTGCATCAAGTTTTTATCGGTTTCTGCCCTTGCTGCCGCTTTTTTATCAGGCAAACAAGCGTGTACCCAGGATATACAGGCCGGCCGACAGTCCCATCGACACCGGCAGGGTAAATACCCAGGCCAGCAGGATATTGCGTATGGTCGACATCTGCAGGCCGGACTTGTTGGCAACCATGGTGCCGGCAACTGCGCTGGACAGGATTTGCGTCGTCGACACCGGAAAACCGAATACGCTGGCCAGACCGATCGAGGTCGCGGCCGTGACTTGCGCCGACACGCCTTGGGCATAGGTCATGTCTTTCTTGCCTATGCCTTCACCTACCGTCTTCACCACCCGCTTCCAGCCCACCATCGTGCCCAGACCCAGCGCCAGCGCAATGGCGACGATCACCCAGGTCGGCGCATACTCGGTGGTGGCGGTCAGGTCTTTACGCAAGCCGGTCAGGTGCTGCTTTTCGGTGCTGCTAAGGCCGGGCAGCTTGAGCGCGGTCTTGGCTGCATTGTCCAGGCACAACAGGTCGGCACGAATATTCCAGCGCTGCTCGGCATTCAAAAGGTGATAGTCATTGGTGCCAAGCGTCGCCAATAGCGACTCGGCCGTGCCGGCGGTGTTCAGCGGCTTGCAGTCGAACTTGCCGGTCGTGGTCTTGACCGGTTGTTTGGCCAGCAGTACCTGCATTTCTGGCGCCTTGCGTGCATAGAACTGTTGCAGATGCAGGGCCGCATCGCGGGTGCGTTCAATCTGGTAAGGCGTGCTGTCCAGGTTCAAAACGAACTTGGCGGGTACGATGCCGATCAGCACCAGCATGATCAGGCCTACGCCTTTTTGCCCATCGTTGGAGCCGTGGGCAAAACTGACGCCCATGGACGACAGGATCAGCATAAAGCGGGTCCAGAACGGCGGATGCTTGCGCCCTTCAACCTGCTGGCGCTGGAACGGGGTGCGGTGGATATTGCTTTGCGGGCGAAAGTGCGCCAGCAGCAATAGCATGACGGCTGCCACGACACCGCCGATGAGCGGGGATAACAACAGCGAAGAGCCGACATCAATGGCCTTGCTCCAGTTGACGCCCTGGGCCAGCGGCGCATTATTCATCCAGGCATTGGCAACGCCGACGCCGAGGATGGCGCCGATCAGCGTATGGCTGCTGGAGGCGGGCAGGCCGAAGTACCAGGTGCCGAGGTTCCAGCTGATGGCGGCCACCAGCAGGGCGAACACCATGGCCATGCCGCGTGCGCTATTGACCGAAACCAGCAAATCGACCGGCAGCAGGTGCACGATGGAGTAGGCGACCGCCAGTCCGCCTGTCATCACGCCGATGAAGTTGAAAAAGCCCGAGGCGACAACGGCCAGTTGCGGCTTCATCGACTGGGTGTAGATCACCGTGGCGACCGCATTGGCGGTGTCGTGGAAACCGTTAATGAATTCGAAGGCGAGAACCAGTCCCAAAGACAGGACCAGGGTGAGAATAACGACAGGCGCGAGGCCGGTAAAAAGGTCAAACATGACGGTCATTTGTTGTCATAAAGGCGCGATTGTTGGGGGCAAAACAATGCGCGTCAAGCGTATACGGTAATTATATTGCGCAGCATCATGCGGCGTTCTTGCCGATGCTTGATTGGCGCGGTTTTGCGCTGTTACGGGCATAAAAAAACAGGCAGCACCCTGAGTCTGGGAGTTGCCTGTTTTGTATGATTTACGGCTTAAACCGCACCATGCGTTCAAAAACTAAGATCGCGTACCAGATAGAAAATACCGGCCGACAAAACGGCAGAAGCGGGCACGGTGATGACCCAGGCCGCGGCAATGCGCATGATCAGTGAGCGTTTGACCAGTTCGGTGCGGTAAACCTGACGTAACTCTTTGCGCTCGCGCTTGGAAAAGTGCGCTGGGTCTTGCAGCGTCTTCATGCGCAGCTTGAGGTCTTGCAGCAGCTGGCCTTTTTCTGCGACGCTGGCCTGGGAAAACTTGGCAATAAAGGCATCGATCGCCGGCTGGTCGTCTTCGGGATGATGTGCCTTGATCTGGGCAATCATGATGGCATAGCGGTTTTTCAGGTGTTCACGCAAGAAGCCGATGCCGAATACGCCGCCGACCGCGATATGGGTCGAGCTGACCGGCAACCCCAACTGGCTGGCGAAGATCACGGTCATGGTGGCCGACATCGCGATCGAGTAGGCACGCATCTGGTCCAGTTCGGTAATCTCGTTACCTACTGTACGGATGACCTTGGGGCCAAATAGCGCAAGACCGACTGAAATGCCCAGTGCGCCGACCATCATTACCCAGAGCGGAATGCCGGCCGAGCTGCCTATGCTGTCGCCACTGGTTTGCAGAGCATCGACAATGGCCGCCAGAGGGCCGATGGCATTGGCCACATCGTTGGAGCCATGGGCAAAGCTGAGCAAGGCAGCAGCAAAAATAAGCGGCACGGTAAAGAGCCGGTTGATGGCTTGCTTATTGTTTTCAGAGGCAGCGGCGCGACGGGCAATCAGCGGACGTAGTATCAGATAGCTCAGAATGCCTGCCGCGACGCCGCCGCCCATGGCGTTGGCAAAGCTCATGGGCCAGATGCGTGCCAGACCCTTGAGCAGCAGATAGCTGGTAAATACCCAGGCCATCAGCGCGATCAGAATCGGTACGATACGCGCAGCCGCCCCTTTCATATCGGTCTGGTAGGTAATGGTGCGCTTGATGAAATAGAGGAAGGCCGCGGCAATGATGCCGCCTAACAGTGGCGAAATGACCCAGCTGGCCGCGATGGTAGCGACCTTGCTCCAGTTGGCGATGCCGAAACCGGCCGCCATTACGCCCGAGCCCAGCAGGGCGCCGACGATGGAGTGGGTGGTCGACACCGGTGCGCCAACAACGGTGGCGATATTCAGCCACAAGGCCCCTGCCAGCAGTGCCGACATCATGATCCAGATAAAGGCAGCTTTGTCCGGAATCAGGCTGGGGTCAATGATGCCGCTACGAATGGTGGAGACCACTTCGCCGCCGGCAATCAGGGCGCCGGCTGCTTCGAAAATGGCGGCGATGATCAGTGCGCCTCCCATGGTCAGCGCCTTGGAACCGACTGCCGGGCCTACGTTATTGGCCACGTCGTTGGCACCGATATTCATCGCCATATAGGCGCCGATACCGGCAGCCACCATCATCGGCAGGCTGACGTGACCCAGGGTGGTGCTGTAGATCACGGCACCCACGATAAAGAGCAGCGCCAGACCGAGACGCATAAAGTCATTGCGGCCTTTGTCGGCTGCTTTGGTGATATCACTGAAGTCTTGTAAGTCCACGACTTGATCCTGTTTGATGCAAAAGCAAAAAAGCCTGACGGTGTCTAGCTCAGGCTGGTATCGGGCACTCGCATAATAACATCCATTGTAGGGACGAAAAACCCGTAGCAAGGCACTGATAAAAAAGAAAAACCCCGATCGAGACAGATCGGGGTTGCTTTGTTGCTATTGGTATTTGTTGTTTGTGTTTTTAACCCTATATGGGTTAGCCGAACTTGCCGGTAATGTAGTCTTCGGTGGCTTTTTTCTTGGGCGCAGTAAAAATGCCGTCGGTTTCGCCGAACTCGACCAGATCCCCCAGATACATATAGGCGGTGTAGTCCGATACGCGGGCCGCCTGCTGCATATTGTGGGTCACGATGGCGATGGTGTAGTCCGCCTTCAATTCATGTATCAGTTCTTCGATATGGGCGGTAGAAATCGGATCCAGCGCCGATGTCGGTTCATCCAGCAACACGACCTCGGGACGGGTGGCAACGGCGCGGGCGATGCACAGACGCTGTTGCTGGCCACCGGACAGCGAGTTGCCGGACTGCTTGAGCTTGTCCTTGACCTCGTTCCATAGCGCGGCCTTCTTCAGTGCCCATTCCACCCGCTCGTCCATATCGACGCGCGACAGGTTTTCATACAGTTTTACACCGAATGTGATGTTGTCGTAAATCGACATCGGGAACGGCGTCGGCTTCTGGAACACCATGCCTATCTTGGCGCGCAGCAGGTTGATATCAACATCGCGGGCCAGGATATTTTCACCGTCCAGCAGGATTTCACCTTCGGCGCGCATGCCCGGATACAGTTCGAACATGCGGTTGAACACGCGCAGCAGCGTGGATTTGCCGCAGCCGGATGGGCCGATAAAGGCGGTCACCTGATTGGCCGGGATCTCCAGATTGATGCCCTTGAGTGCCTGATAGTTGCCGTAGTAGAAGTTCAGGTCTTTGACTTGCAGTTTGCTTGCGTTTTCAGTCATGGTGCTGCCTTAGTGCGATTGTGTTTTTTGGCGACCCATCCAGCGGGCCACGATGTTCAGGGTCAGTACGCTTAGCGTGATCAGCAAGGCGCCGGCCCAGGCCAGGCGATGCCAGTCTTCATACGGGCTCATGGCGAACTGGAAGATCACGATGGGCAGGTTGGCCATAGGCTGGTTCATATCGCTCCAGAACTGGTTGTTCAGTGCGGTAAACAGCAGTGGCGCCGTCTCGCCAGAGATGCGGGCCACGGCCAGCAAGATGCCGGTAATCACGCCGGCCTTGGCCGAGCGCAAGGTGACATACATGGTCACTTTCCACTGTGGTGCACCCAGCGCAATGGCCGCTTCGCGCAGGCTGTTTGGAACCAGGCGCAGCATGTTTTCGGTGGTACGTACCACGACCGGTATCACCAGCAAGGACAGCGCCAGCGCGCCGGCCCAGCCGGAGAAGTGCCCGACCGAGATCACATAGACCTCATAGATAAACAGGCCGATCACGATGGAGGGCGCCGATAGCAGGATGTCGTTGATAAAGCGCGTCGCCGGTGCCAGCCAGCCGCGGCTGCCATATTCGGCCAGATAAACGCCTGCCAGAATGCCGATAGGCGTACCGATCAGGGTGCCGAAAAAGGTCATCTGCAAGGAGCCGACAATGGCATTGGCCAGACCGCCTTGCGAACCGGGTGGCGGGGTGATCTGGGTGAACACCTCGGTCGACATGCCTTCGATGCCGAAGCGCAGCAGCGTCCACAATATCCAGAACAGCCAGAACAGGCCGAATACCATGGCCAGCGTGGATGCCCCCATATTGAAGAGATTGATCAGCCGCCGCTTGCGGTAGACCATATTGTTGCGGGAGAAGCTTTTATCTTTCACTGCATTAGCCTTGCCGGTGCGGGTCAATGATTGTTCCATGCGGGGGGCGCTCATCAGGAGTGGCGGCCTTCCTGCTTCTTGAGCTGTAGCAATAGCAGCTTGGAGCAGGCGAGCACGACAAAAGTAATGAAGAACAGAATGAGACCGAGAGAGATCAGCGCCGACAAGTGCAGTTCGCTGGTCGCTTCGGCAAATTCGTTGGCCAGTGAAGACGCAATCGAGTTGCCGGCATCAAACAGGCCGGAAGCAAAGATGGTGGAGTTGCCGATCACAAAAGTCACCGCCATGGTTTCGCCCAGTGCGCGTCCCAGTCCCAGCATAATGCCGCCGATTACACCGGTTTTGGTGTAGGGCAGTACGACATTGCGTACCACTTCCCAAGTGGTAGCGCCCAGACCATAGGCCGACTCCTTGAGCATGGGGGGCACGACTTCGAATACGTCGCGCATCACCGATGCAATAAACGGAATCACCATAATGGCCAGAATCAGGCCGGCGGTGAAGATGCCGATGCCCATCGGTGCGCCCTGAAACAGGAAGCCGACCAGCGGCAACTCGCCCATATTGTCGATGATCCAGGGCTGGATATGGTCGCCAAACCAGGGGGCAAAAACAAACAGGCCCCACATGCCGTAGATAATGGATGGAATGCCGGCCAGAAGCTCGACGGCGATGCCCAGCGGGCGCTTGAGCCACGGCGGGGACAGTTCGGTCAGAAATAGTGCAATGCCGAAGCTGACCGGCACGCCGATCAGCAGGGCAATAAAGGAAGTCATCAGGGTGCCGTAGATGGGCACGAGCGCGCCAAAGTTTTCGGCACCGGGATCCCATTCGGTACTGGTCAAAAACCCCCAGCCGAAGTGTTTGAGTGCCGGCAGCGAGCCGACCAGCAGTGAAAACAGAATACCCAGCAGCATGGCCAGCACAAAGAAGGCGAAAAAGCGTGTGCTGATGCGGAACAGGGCATCTATCTGCATCTGGCGTTTCAGATGCGAGGTGTTCTTATATTTTTCCATACTCAATCTACTCTGGCTTAGTCAGGCAAAAAGCCGGGGAGAGTCTCCCCGGCCATCTGCCGCACAGATCCGTGGTGGCCGGGCTTATTTCCAGAGTGCCTGACCATTGCTGGCGGCAATCTGTTTCCACGAGTTGCGCACCTGGTTTTGTACGACGGCAGGCAGAGGCACATAATCCAGATCCAGCGCCATCTTGCCGCCATCCTGATAGGCCCAGTTGAAGAACTTCAGTGCTTCGCTGCTGCCTTCAACCTTGTCGGTCTTTTGCTGCATCAGGATGAAGGTTGCGCTAGAGATAGGCCAGCTCTCCTTGCCCTGGGCATTGGTCAGGATCAGGTAAAAGCCGGGGGCATTTTTCCAGTCGGCACCAGCTGCTGCCGCGGCAAAGCTCTTGTCGTCCGGCTGGATAAAGCTGCCGGATGCATT
>NZ_RJTZ01000099.1:0-11882 GCF_024343515.1 Aquitalea sp. S1-19
GCAAAACCAGTTCAGCCCGGAAAACCGCCGTATTGCCATTGTGATTCTGAATGATGATGCGGTCGACCGTATACGTAGTGATGGCTTAAGCGCTGCGCAACATACGGCTGCTGACGTGGCATCGGAGCCTGTCGCAACTGCGGCCGGCAGCGAACACTGATCGTGTTGCTGATGCGAGCTGCGTTGCTTGTCCTGTCGGCTGCTGTCATGGCGTGGTTGGTCTATGCGCCGGCCACGCAGCCGCTTGCCTGGTGTGCGCTGCAAGCAGGCATCGTATTGCTGTTGGCGCGCCTGTTCCGTCTTACTGTGCTTGCTGCGCTGTTCTCTGCCTGTCTGTTTCCCTTGCTGGTGTTGGCGTTGTGGCTGGATCTTCCGGCTTGGTCATATGCGTTGGCCGCGGCGCTGACTTTTGGCCTTTCACGCAATGCCTTATTTGAGCGGGTGCCGTTTTACCTGTCGTCAGGCGAGGCTTGTCGGGTGCTCTCCACATGGCTGCCCCCAGGTGCGCGTGTGCTTGATGCTGGCAGTGGTGATGGCCGGGCGGTGTTGCTGTTGGCGCGCCTGCGGCCAGATATTGAGGTGGTCGGTATGGAGAATGCCTGCTTGCCCTACCTGGTGGCACGTTTGCGCTGGCGTCTGGCCGGCTCTCCGGTCAATGCCAAGCTATGCTATGGCAGTTTTTGGCAGGCAAAATGGGGCGAGTATGATGTGGTCTACGCCTTTCTTTCCCCCGCCCCTATGCCGCGGCTGTGGCAGGTGTTTAGTGCGGGTGCGGGCACTGATGCAGTGTTGATCAGCAATACCTTTGCCATTCCGGGCGTGCCTGCCAATGAAGTTCTGGCTTTATCCGGGCCTTTGCAGCGCGAGCTTCTTATCTGGCGTCATCCCCGTGCAACTTGACACTTGGCTGGCCTCTATTGCTGCCCAGCGCTGGCCTGTCCTGCCGCAAACGCATGCGCGTATACGGCAGGAGCTGGCGCGTGGTAGCGAACGCTTACGTTTCGAGGTGCTGGCCAATCTGACTTTGTCCGATCCGTTTTTGCTGCTGGATTTGTTGCGCCTGATGGCGACCTCCACCGCCTTGCAACGTAGTGGCAGCTTGCCTGCGGTCGAGCAGATGCTGATGGTGGTGGGCAGTGAGCGCATTATGATGCGTTATCGCCAGTTGACGGCCTGGCCTGAACCTGCAGACAGGCATGAGTTTGCCGTGCAGGAGGAGGTGGCCGCCCTGCTGGGGCGTGCGCGCATCGCTGCGCTGATTGTCAAAGCCTGGCTGTCCCTTGCAGGGGAGCATAAGGTCGAAGACAGCTTTGTTGCCGCCGAGATTTACAACTTGCCGGCATGTTTGTATCTGTTGCAGCATCAGCAGCGGCTAAAAAAACCGGCGCTACAGCAGATGGCAGAGCAATTCGCCATGGATTATCCGCCGCTCTTGGCTGCGTTTATCCAGCGCATGCCTTTGCCTGAGGGTTTAAATGCGCTGCTGGGTAGTGGTGTGCCTGGCCGGCATCGGCAGTTGCTTAAACTTGCCGTTGCTTGTGCCGAGGGACTGGATCAGGGGTGGTGGCGTCCTGCGTGGCAGGCGGGGGTTTCGGCGGCCGCTCATTTGATGGGCGCAACCTATTCCGAGGCTTATCAGGCCGTAGTGCATGCCGTTTTGCAGGTGGCACGCAACCCGCAGGCACCGGCTTATACTTTTGCTGCCCGCCGTTTTTTGGCTATGGAAGGGGATATTCCGCTAGCCGATGAGCCATGCTTGCCGCCCTCGCTGGATGTGACTGCGCGTACCGATCTGGCTATACGAAGCGCCTTGCGCCATTTGGCTAATGATCTGGGGTTCGAGCGCGTGTTGTTTTATCGCTTGAATGAAGCGGGTGATACTTTGCGTTTGCAGTTCCAGATTGGTCTTAAGTCTGGCGATGTGCTATTGCAGAAAATGCCGCTGATGAAGCCGGATGGCTTGCCGGCTTTGCTGCTTGGCCGGCCGCAGGGTTTTTTGCTGACGTCAGCGCTGCATGCGCGCTTGCAGGTGAAATACGCCGATGCCTGGTTGTCGGCATTGAGTGGAAATGATGTCGCCTTGCTGTCGGTTTATGCAGAAGGCCGGCCGCTGGGCCTGTTTGTGGTCGATAATGCCGGCTCCGGGCGCGCCATTGACGATGCCTGCTATCAACAATTCAAATTACTGGCCACCCGGGTGGCCGGTTTATCATTCTGACGTATGCAAAAGATTATCAGCTCGGCAAGTAACGAAGACCTCAAGCAATTGGCACGACTGGTGCAAAATGTACGCGAGCGGCGCAAGAGCCGGCAGATGGTACTGGAGGGGATTCATCTGCTTGAGGCTGCGCTGGATGTTGCGCTGGTGCCGACAATGGTTTTTGTCAACGAAGATGCCGCGCAGCGATCCGATGTGCAGGCTTTGTTGGCGCGCTTGCCTTCGGCAAGTGAGTGTATTCAGGTGGCGCGGGGCGTGTTTGCCAAGGTGACGGCGCTATCTAGCGCGCCCGAGGTGTTGGCAGTTTGCCCGCGTCCCGAGGCGAGCAAGCCGCAGGAGGACGCCAGCCGCCTGCTGTTGGAAGACATTCAGGATCCGGGCAATCTAGGCACGATTCTGCGCTCGGCCGCCGCAGCCGATGTGCGTGAGGTCTATCTGTCCAAAGGCTGTGTCGATGTGTTTTCCCCCAAGGTGTTGCGCTCGGGCATGGGGGCGCATTTTGCATTGTCCATTCATGAAGGCGCCGATCTTGCCGCAGAATTGGCCGCTTTTACCGGGCGTAAACTGGTAACGCATCTGGCAGGAAGTACTTCGCTTTACGGGCAGGATTTGTCCGGACCGATTGCGCTGGTCTTGGGTAATGAGGGTGCCGGAGTGTCGGATGCCTTGGTTGGCCTGTCTGACGTCCGTGTACGCATTCCGATGCCGGGGCACGCCGAGTCGCTGAATGTCGCGATGGCCGCCACGATCTGCCTGTTTGAGCGGGTGCGCCAATTGCAGCGCTAATTGTTCTGTAGTGTTACAGGGTGATTTGTGATCAATCGTAATCTATATTGGGTATTGGTTGACGGTGATATTCATCATCTGCACCGTGCACAAGGAGAGTGCGATGAGTGGCAAGTTTGAGGTCAGTAAGTCCAAAAATGGCAAGTATCTGTTCAACCTTAAGGCCGGCAACGGGCAGATTATTTTGACCAGCCAGCTGTTTGACTCTTTGCACCACGCGATAGAGGCGGCTCAGTACCTGCAATCTGAGCCTAAGCTGGATGCCCGCATCCGCCGCAAGATCTCGACAGTGGGAGATCCTTATTTCAGTGTGCTGGGGCGCGGTGATAAAGTGCTGGCGCGTAGCGAAATGTATTCATCCTCCACGGCGATGGAGCGGGGAATAGATTCGCTGCTGGATCATGCGCCGACCGCTCAGGTGATCGATACGACGGCGCTATAAAGACTGGATGGGGTATGCTGATTGTGCCCCTATCCATCTTTTTCAACCGCAGCCAGGGTGTGCTCTACATCCTTGAGTGCCTGCTTCGCTTGCGGATCATCGCTGCCGCGAAGTTGTTGTTTTAGCCAGTCGCGGATCTTTTTCAGTTCTGCCAGCATCTTTTTGATTTCGGGGTCTTCTTCTTGCTTCTGTATCTCTGTGCTTGAGCGCCCCAGTTTGGGTGTGTTGTCACCGGATTTTTCCGTCTGGTTTTCATCTGGCAGTTCATCTTCGCCGGCCAGGCTGTTTGCGGCATTGTCCTGATCTGCCGTCAGTGTTCCGGCTTCTGGCAAAGTCACGCTTGTCGCCTCAGCATCCTCTGTCTGCCCATCTGCCGGTGTTGCGATGGCTGGCTGCTGCGGCAGGGTGGGTGCCGCATTGCCGCTCCCGCCACTCAGGGACTTTAGCTCACGTGCCGCTTGTGCCAGTTGCTGCGCCAGTGCCCGCAAGCTGCCCGGGTCGTTGCCGGCTAGTGCCATCATTTTGCGTAGCATCTCTATCCGAGCCTTGAGCATGGTCTTGCTGATGTCATTCATTGGGTTTGAATTTGATGGCGCGGCGGCAGCTGGTTTGCGCAGTTTGGCCATGTACTTGTTCAGTGCGGTGGAGAGTGTGTCTTGCAGAATGTTTTGCTGCTCATGGACGAGTGTGCCAGTAGCCGGGGGCTGTGGCGCTGCATGGCTGGTAGGTGTTGTGGCAGGGTGTTTGCGTGCTGTGCCGTGTGGCGTTGCAATGCGGTGTTCGGTTGAGGGGCGCACTTGCATGGGTTGCCTTTCGGTAAGCTTTTACTTGCTATCGTCTGTGTTTGCCATATCTTGAGCGCCTCAATGGGGGGGGGCTATTCTGTCCTGTAAATAAAAAAGGCCGGAGCAACCCTTGTCGGGCAGCACCGGCCTGCTGAATTTACCTGATTAGTCGCGCTGACCGCCAAAAGCCATCAGAAGCTGCAACAGGCTGGTGAACAGGTTGTAGATGCTGATGTAAATGGTCAGTGCAGCAGAAATGTAGTTGGTTTCGCCCCCGTCAACGATGGACTTGACCTGCCACAGGATCATCAGCGAGCTGAACAGAGCGAAGGCTGCGGAGATGGTCAGCTGCATGGCCGGGATGCGCAGGAAGATGTTGGCGATCATTGCCACCATCAGGACAACCGCGCCAACGGTCAGGAAGCGGCTAAGCCCGGACAGGTCGCGCTTGGTGGTGGTGGCGATGCCGGCCATCACGAAAAAGACCACCGAAGTTGCGCCGCCCGCCACCAGGACCAGTTGGGCGCCATTTTTCAGGCTGAGTGCCACTTGCAGTAAAGGTCCGAGCAGTACACCCATAAACAGGGTGAGTACCATCATCAGGACGACGCCCATCGAGCTGTCGCGATTCTTTTCTACGGCAAAAAACAGGCCGTACAGCATGGCCATCATGATCAGGCTGGACATGATCGGGCTGCCTGCCATAAAGGCAAAGTTCATATTGGTGCCGATGACCGCGCCTATGATGGTCGGAATCATCGACAGAGCCAGCAGCGCATAAGTATTGCGCAGAACCTTATGGCTGGCGCCTACCTCGGTGCTGGTGCGGTAGGTAGTCTGAAAGTTCTGTTGCATACGGTGTTTCTCCTTGGGTATTGCGGTGTGAATTGGTTCTGACATTACTAATGGTAAATGGTTTCCATTGTGGATGGAAATATGGCCATTCACCTTGTCTTATTTTTCAGTGTGCGTTATTATTGCGCTCTTGTCTTGGCAGATATCGCCATTGGCAGGCGAGGGTGGCGGAATTGGTAGACGCACTGGATTTAGGTTCCAGCGGGGCGACCTGTGAGAGTTCGAGTCTCTTCCCTCGCACCATAGATAAATTCTGCAGCCTTGTGCTGTAGGCAGTAGCCCCGCACAAACGGCAAGTACCGTTTTGCGGGGTTTTTTGTTTGTCCTTTGCGGGGCAGCAAGCGCCGCTTGCGGCTTATAGCTTCCCGATAGGGCATGATATACTGGCCAACTTTTGCGGCAGGCTGTGCAGGAAATATATTTTGCTTTTGCGGTTTTGTCGTGACCGGTGAGTGCCGGTGCATGTAAACCTGTGTGGCGGAGTCTGTTTGATTGCACTGCCTGCTCACTCCAACCCTGTATAAAGATCAAGGATTCAACATGCAAGTTCAGCTGGAAACGTTGAGCAACCTCGAGCGTCGCATCACCATCGCGCTGCCGATGACCGAGATCGATGCCAAGGTAACAGAACGCCTCAAGCGCGCAGCCCGCAGCGCCAAGATTCAGGGTTTCCGCCCGGGCAAGGCGCCGTTCAAGATTGTTGAAGCTAACTACGGCCCGCAGATCCGTGAAGAAGTGATCGGCGAGCAGGTTCAGCAGAGCTTCTATGTTGCCGTTGCACAGGAAAAGCAGCGCATTGCCGGCTACCCGCGTTTTGAAGCGGCTCAGGAAAGCGCCGATCTGGAGAACTTCAAGTTCTCCGCCGTATTCGAAGTGTTCCCGGAAGTGGTCGTAGGTGATCTGACCGCTGCTGAAATCGAAAAGCCGGTTACCCCAGTGGGCGACGAGCAGATCGAACAGACCATCGAAATCCTGCGTAAGCAGCGCACCCGTTTCAACTATGTTGACCGCGCGGCTGCCGAAGGCGATCGCGTGATTATCGACTTCAAAGGCTCGATCGATGGCGTATTGTTCGCTGGCGGTTCGGCTGAAAACCACGCTTTCGTCTTGGGCCAGGGCCAGATGCTGGCTGACTTCGAAGCCGGTGTGACCGGTCTGAAAGAAGGCGAAACCAAGTCGATCGAAGTGGCTTTCCCTGAGGATTATCACGGTAAAGACGTAGCCGGCAAAACTGCCGTGTTCGAAATCACCGTTAAAAACGTGTCCGAAGCGCAACTGCCGGCTATCGATGCCGACTTTGCCAAGGCGCTGGGTGTGGCCGATGGCGACGTTGAAAAAATGCGCGCCGAAATCAGCAAGAACGTAGCACGCGAAGTGAAGCGTCGTCTGGCTAGCCGCACCAAGGAAAACGTGATGCAGGCGCTGCTGGACGCGACCAAGATCGACTTGCCTAAGTCGTTGGTTGAGCTGGAAGTTGGCCGTCTGATGGATCAGGCTCGCCAGGATCTGCAACAGCGTGGTATGAATATCAAGGACATGCCTTTCCCGGCTGAGCTCTTTACTGCACAGGCCGAGCGCCGTGTGGCACTGGGTCTGATCCTGTCGGCTGTCGTTGAAGCCAACAAGCTGGAAGCCAAGCCGGAACAGGTTAACGCCATGATCGCCGAGTTTGCCGATAGCTACGAGCATCCGGAAGAAGTGGCCAAGTGGTACGCGGAAAGTGCAGAGCGCATGGAAGGCCCGACCTCCATGGTTCTCGAAGACAACGTCGTAGAGTTTGTGCTTTCGCAGGCTAAAGTGGTAGAGAAAGAAGTTGCGTTTGATGCACTGATGGGCAACAACGCCTGATAATGACTGACCAGAGAGGCCGAATCATGTCGATGATGGATCCCCGGGCCTTGGGCCTGGTACCTATGGTGGTAGAGCAAAGTGGGCGTGGCGAACGCGCTTACGATATCTACTCGCGCCTGCTCAAGGAACGTATCGTGTTCCTGGTGGGCCCCGTAAACGACGAGTCGGCCAATCTGGTCGTCGCGCAGATGTTGTTCCTTGAGTCGGAAAACCCGGACAAGGATATTTACCTTTATATCAATTCGCCGGGTGGTTCGATTACGGCAGGCATGTCGATTTACGACACGATGAATTTCATCAAGCCTGATGTATCGACCCTGTGTATCGGTCAGGCAGCCAGCATGGGTGCATTCCTGCTGTCTGCCGGCACCAAGGGCAAGCGTTATGCGCTGGCTCATAGCCGGGTCATGATTCACCAGCCATTGATTGGCGGTTTGTCTGGCCAGGCAACAGATATCGAAATTCATGCGCGTGAACTTTTGAAGATCAAGGCGCTGATGAATGAATTGATGGCCTTGCATACCGGCAAGGACGTCGAGCAGGTAGAACGCGACACCGAGCGCGACAATTTCATGTCGGCCGAACAAGCGTGCGCCTACGGACTTATTGACAAGGTACTGACGTCCCGCAAGGACGTGGTGGCTTAAGCTGACGGATAGTATGCATGTCTGAAAAATCGAGCGGCGAAAAACTCTTGTACTGCTCTTTCTGCGGCAAAAGCCAGCATGAAGTGCAGCGCTTGATAGCCGGCCCCCAGGTCTATATTTGCAACGAGTGCGTGCGCTTGTGTGACGATATCATTATCGAGGAGCTCGACCAGAAATCGATCGAAGCCTCCGGCGAGAGTGAAGAACGCAAGCTGCCTGCACCGCAGGAAATCCGCGAAGCGCTTGACCAGCATGTCATTGGTCAGGATATGGCCAAAAAATCGCTGGCGGTCGCCGTGTACAACCATTACAAGCGTCTGTACACGCCGGTGGTGAAGGATGAGGTTGAACTGTCCAAGAGTAATATTCTCTTGATCGGCCCGACCGGTTCCGGCAAGACGCTGCTGGCGCAGACGCTGGCCAAATTGCTGGATGTGCCTTTTGTGATCGCGGATGCAACCACACTGACCGAAGCAGGTTATGTGGGGGAGGATGTAGAACACATCATCCAGAAGCTGCTGCAAAAGTGTGATTACGATGTCGAGAAGGCGCAGCGCGGTATCGTCTACATCGACGAGATCGACAAGATTTCGCGCAAGTCGGAAAACCCTTCCATTACCCGCGATGTATCGGGTGAAGGCGTGCAGCAGGCTCTGCTGAAACTGATCGAAGGTACGGTCGCTTCGATTCCGCCGCAAGGTGGCCGCAAGCATCCGAATCAGGAGTTCATCCAGATCGACACCACCAACATCCTGTTTGTGTGTGGCGGTGCGTTTGACGGGCTGGAGAAGATTATCCGCCGTCGCTCGGAAAAGGGTGGAATCGGTTTCGGCGCCGAAGTCTCGTCCAAGGATGAAGGCAAGAGCGTTTCTACCTTGTTCAAGGAAGTGGAGCCGGAGGACCTGATCAAGTTTGGTCTGATTCCTGAACTGATCGGTCGTCTGCCGGTCGTGACGACGCTGGAAGAGCTGGACGAAGAAGCGCTGGTCACCATTTTGACCCAGCCGCGTAATGCGCTGAGCAAGCAGTATCAGAAACTGTTCGCCATGGAAGGCGTGGAACTGGAGTTGCGTCCATCTGCATTGCGCGTGATCGCCAAGCAGGCGATGATACGCAAGACGGGTGCCCGCGGTTTGCGCTCCATTCTCGAACGCGCCTTGCTGGATACCATGTATGAACTGCCTTCGATGCAGAACGTGGAAAAGGTTGTGGTTGACGAGAAAGTGATAGAAAAGGGCGATAAACCCTTGTTCATCTACCGCGAGGCAGATGACGGGCTGGCCCAGTCTGCCTGAAACGGTTGAACATGACAAAACCGCCCTTCAGGGCGGTTTTTTATTTGGGGCTGACAGCCGGGGTGCTTGAAATGCGCATGTGCTCCCCCATTTCTGCTCTATTAATATCCATTTAGCCATGGTCAGGAAATATGTCCCAGAGCGCCGAACTTCACGAAGAAACCGCATTGCCGCTGTTGCCGCTGCGCGATGTGGTGGTCTTCCCCCATATGGTTATCCCGCTGTTCGTCGGTCGAGCCAAGTCTATCCGCGCACTGGAAGTCGCGATGGACGAAGGCAAGCAGATCCTGCTGGTTGCCCAGCGCTCCGCCTCCAAGGATGAGCCTGCGCCTGAAGATCTGTATGAAATTGGTACCGTTGCCTCTGTGCTGCAAATGCTCAAGCTGCCGGACGGTACGGTCAAGGTACTGGTAGAAGGGCGCCAGCGCGCCTATGTGAAGGATGTCCGGGAAGAGGAGGATTGCTTTGTTGCGACCGTCTCGCCTGTGGCGCCTGAGCCGGCGGACTCGACCGAAGTCGAAGCCATGCGCCGCGCTTTGCTCAACCAGTTCGAACAGTACGTCAAACTCAACAAGAAAATACCGCCCGAAGTCATGACTTCGCTGGCAGGCATCGAACAGGCCGGGCGCCTGGCCGATACTGTGGTGGCGCATCTGCCGCTGAAAATCGAGCAGAAGCAGGAAGTGCTGGAAATTCTCGAGGTGCAGGCACGACTCGAGCATCTGCTGTCACAACTGGAAGGCGAAATCGATATTCTGCAAGTCGAGAAGCGCATCCGTGGTCGCGTCAAGCGCCAGATGGAAAAGAGCCAGCGCGAGTATTACCTGAACGAGCAGGTCAAGGCCATTCAGAAAGAGCTGGGCGAACTGGAAGAAGGCGGCGAGACCGAAGAGCTGGAAAAACGCATCAAGGCCTCCGGCATGAGCAAGGAGGCACGCGAAAAGGTGACCGCCGAACTCAAGAAACTGTCGCTGATGTCGCCGATGTCGGCCGAGGCAACGGTGGTGCGTACCTATATCGACACCCTGCTTGATCTGCCGTGGAAAAAGAAAACCAAGATCAGCAAGGATATCGAACATGCCGACGATGTCCTGAACGAGGATCACTTTGGGCTGGAAAAGGTCAAGGAGCGCATTCTCGAGTATCTCTCGGTACAACAGCGTGTCGATCGCCTCAAAGCGCCTATCCTGTGCCTGGTGGGGCCGCCGGGCGTGGGCAAGACCTCTCTTGGGCAGTCGATTGCCCGTGCTACCGGACGCAAGTTCGTACGTATGGCTTTGGGTGGTGTGCGCGACGAGGCTGAAATCCGCGGGCATCGCCGTACCTATATCGGTTCCATGCCGGGCAAGGTGTTGCAGAACATGACCAAGGTCGGCGTGAAAAACCCGCTGTTCCTGCTGGATGAGGTAGACAAGCTGGGTGCCGACTTCCGTGGCGACCCGTCGTCGGCACTGCTGGAGGTGCTGGACCCGGAGCAAAATCATGCTTTTGTCGATCACTATGCCGAGGTTGAGTACGATCTGTCGGATGTGATGTTTGTCGCGACCGCCAACTCGCTGAATATTCCTCCGGCGCTGCTGGACCGTATGGAGATTATCCGTCTGTCCGGTTACACCGAAGACGAGAAGATCAATATCGCGCTCAAGTATCTGGTGCCCAAGCAGATGAAGAACAACGGGGTGAGCGAGGACGAGGCGCTGATCCACGAAACGGCCATCCGCGATATCGTGCGTTACTACACGCGTGAAGCCGGTGTACGTAGCCTGGATCGTGAAATCGCCAAAATCTGCCGTAAGGTGGTGATGGCACAGTTGCAGAAAAAAGACAAAGCCGGCAAGGTGACGGTCGATGCTGATAACCTCGACAAGTATCTGGGTGTGCGCCGATTCGACTATGGTTTGGCCGAAGAGGAGAACCGTCTGGGGCAGGTAACGGGTCTTGCCTGGACCGAAGTGGGCGGAGAATTGCTGACGATCGAGGCGGTGGCCTTGCCAGGAAAGGGCAACATCATACGCACCGGCCAGCTGGGCGAAGTGATGCAGGAATCGATCACGGCGGCGCTGAGCGTGGTCAGAAGCCGTGCTGCATCGCTGGGCATCAAGCCGGATTTCTATGAAAAACGCGACATGCACATACATGTTCCCGAGGGTGCAACCCCCAAGGATGGGCCATCTGCGGGCATCGCCATGACCACGGCCATTGTGTCGGTGCTGACCGGAATTCCGGTGCGCGCCGATGTGGCCATGACAGGCGAAATCACCTTGCGCGGTGAAGTGTTGCCAATTGGCGGCCTCAAAGAGAAACTTTTGGCGGCGCACCGTGGCGGCATCAAGCAGGTGCTGATCCCGCATGGCAATGTGAAGGATCTCGTTGAAATTCCAGCGAATATCAAGGGCAAGCTGGAGATCCATCCAGTCAAATGGATAGATCAGGTATTGGCTTTGGCGCTGGAAAGAATGCCTGAGGCGTTGTCAGAGGATGCAACGTCTGCCAATATGTCGCCATCAGCGGACGCCGTGCAGAATCAGTCCGTCGTGACGCACTGATTCAAGGCGTCGGAAAGAGTTTAAAAGCGCATGAAATACCTCGTGTCAGGCCGCTTTTTTGCCCGGGGCTACCCTCGGGAGGCCGCTTGACACAAGGATTTCAGCCTTGCTATAAATCAGGCGGTTTTGCCGCATACTACGTATTCCGAAGAATGATGAAAGGGGACTTAACGTGAACAAGTCTGAACTGATCGATGCCATCGCAGCCCATGCCGACATTTCCAAGGCAGCTGCTGCCAAAGCGCTGGACGGTGTAATTGTTGCTGTAACCGATACCCTGAAAAACGGCGATGATGTCACGCTGGTCGGTTTTGGTACTTTCTACGTAGGCGAACGTGCCGAGCGTAGCGGTCGCAATCCTAAGACTGGTGAAACCATCACCATTCCTGCCGCCCGTACCCCGAAGTTCCGTGCCGGCAAGGCACTCAAGGATGCACTGTAAACAGTTGCATGCCTG